>LCIE01000016.1 GCA_001000865.1 Candidatus Collierbacteria bacterium GW2011_GWC2_44_18
ATATCCAAATTTACCTTTTGCATATTCGAATTGTACGGGATTTAGCGGAAGAATCAAACATAATCTCCACTTTTACCAACGCGAAATGTCCATTATGCCTGGAAGAGCGGACTAGAACAATGATGAAAACCACTGCTAATACCGCGAGTAGTACTCCAAATATAACGAAAGGATCGGCGGACATTTTGCCTCCTGAATTTTAGGGTGTGGGTCGAATATATCACAGTTATAGGTTATTTGCAAGTTTTGGTGGCACGCGAGGCTATGATGTAGTAAAATAACGCAAGTTTAATTAATAGTTTGTCCCTTGGCGAATCTCTGAAAGGCCATGAGGATTAAAAGAGATGAAAATATATGGCTAAAAAAGCCGAAGAAAAGAAGGTAGTTAAAAAAGCTCCTAAAGTAACCAAGAAGGCGGGGACCATGCCTGCCGGCAGGCAGGTTGCCACCGAGGCTCGCAATGACGAGAAGACTGTAGCTAAGAAGCCGGTGGTCAAGAAAGCTCCTGTCGCTAAGGCAGAAAAGAAGGAAGTGGTAAAAAAAGAACTCAAGAACTCAAAAACTCAAGGACTCAAGACAGTAAAAATTAAGGTAGAAAAAAAGGTAGAAGTGACCGATGTAGTTGAGGTGAAAGAGAAAACAGAGAAAGTAAAGAAACAAGCTCCCAATGCGGCAACATCGGTTGAGGAACTTTTTGAGGCCGGTGCTCATTTTGGCCATGTCGTCAAAAAATGGAATCCCAAGATGAAGAAATATCTCTGGGGTGAGAAAAATGGCATCCACATCTTTGATTTGGAAAAAACAATGACTGGTGTTTTGGGAGCCACAAAAGCATTGACAGATCTGGCCGCGGCTGGAAAGAGAATCGTCTTGGTGGGCACTAAGCGACAAGTCAAACTGATGGTTGAAGAAGAAGGAAAGAGATTGGGAATCCCGTACATCAACCAACGTTGGATGGGCGGACTGATTACCAACTGGAAACAATTGAAGCTAACATTGGACAGACTAAACTCCTTGAAACAGAAGAGAGAAGCTGGTCAGCTCAAGAAATATACCAAAAAAGAGCAACTTCTTTTTGATAAAGAAATTGTCAAGCTAGAGCGAGTGGTTGGTGGAATCGCTACACTGAAAGAGGCACCCGAGGTGGTGGTAGTTTTTGATACTCACAAGGAAAAGTTGGCCGTCAAAGAGGCGTCAAATCGTGGTGTGACGGTGATTGGTTTGGTCGATTCAAACGCCAATCCGGACCCGGTGGACTACCTGATTCCTATGAATGATGATTCGGCTAAAGCCTTGGAGATCATGGTGAGAGTTTTGGGACAGGCGATTGAGAATGGAATGAAAAAAACTCAAGAACTCAAGGAATCAAAAACTCAAGACAATAAAAAGTAATAAACAAGTAAAGAATATGATGGAAAAAATTAAAGAACTACGAGAGATAACCGGTGCCGGAGTGATGGATGCCAAGAAAGCATTGGAGGAGACCGGTGGAGATGTTACTAAAGCGATTGAGATTATCCGAGCCAAAGGTCTGGCCAAAGCGGCCAGCAAATCCGACCGGGAAGTAAATAGTGGCAGGGTGTATTGCTACACACATGGCGGTGGCTCGTCCGCTTCGATGGTGGAAGTGGCTTGTGAAACGGACTTTGTGGCCAAGACGCCGGAGTTTGAAACTCTATGCAAGGAGATTGCTTTGCAGATCGTTTCCATGAGCCCGGTGGACACCGAAGAACTACTGAAACAAGAATATATCCGCGACGGTGGCAAAACGATAGGTGATCTAGTGAAGGAGTTGATCGCTAAAACAGGTGAAAATATCCGCGTGATCAGGTTTGCCAGATTCAAGCTGGGGGAAGAGTAAGGAGGTGCCGTCATTGCGAGTTTTGTACTCAAACCGAAACAATCTCCGCCATTAATGCCATTTAAACTTTTATTTGAAATCTCATTTTTGGGGATTGCCACGTCATTTCGTTCCTCGCAATGACGAATTTTGTGGTAAATTTAGGGATATGGAAATAAGTGAAGAAGACAGGAAAGCGATGAATGATATGGTCGCGCGGCAGGCGGAGAGTGAAAAGAAATCAAGAAATACGGCACCAGCTGCAACTTCGAAACAAGAGGAAGAGGTAGTGCCAGTTGAAGGTGGTGGAGGATTACTTTGGAACGGACAGCTGGTTCAGCCTGGTGCTTTAGAGGGTTCTTTCCGAAATGAAGCGGTTCAAATTCCTTCAGGGGTGCCGACCGAACTGACAAGAGGTCGTGGTCCAATTCGCCCGGAAAAAGCAGCGGAGGATTTACAATACGATCGCGACAAGGGAAAATGGTTTAGAGTTGTAGGCGGAAAAAAGGTTTACGAGTAGGTGTTAGAATAAAGACATATGCTAGAACATGAATTGATTCAGTTACTCAGACAGAAGTTTGCCAAAGTGATCGAAGTGGTCGATGAAGATTTTGGTACTGTTCGGGTGGGCAGAGCCAAGCCGGATATGGTAGAGGGTGTATCAGTGCCGGCATATGGAAGCCGGATGAGATTAGTGGAAGTGGCGACGATAGCGGCACCGGACACAAATATGTTGATTGTGACTCCCTTTGATCGAAGTTTGATGGGGGCGATAGAAAAGGCGATTAGCGACAGTGAACTGCAGTTATCACCGGCAGTTTCGGGAGATATCATTCGCATCGTTGTTCCTTCCCTGACACAAGAAAGACGACTGGACTTTGTGAAGCTATTAAAACAAAAGACCGAGTCGGGAAAAGTAATGTTACGTCAGGCGAGGCAAGACGTCAAAGACAAGATTGACGTTCTGAAAGAGATGAAAACAGTTTCGGAAGATGATATTTTTATGCTTTTGGCAGATTTGGATAAGATCACAGGAGAGTTCAATGAAAAAATAGAGGCCATGTGCCGAGCCAAAGAGGACGAAATAATGGCAGTTTAGTTTGAGAAGGCAACTCTTTCGAGTTTGGTGATACGCACTTCCTGATCTTCTTGTTTGTCTTTGGTTTCGTGGATTGCCTGGATAATATTCTGCTCCATGCCGCGCAATTGTTGACTAATCTCTTTGACTTCTCCCGAAAGATTATTGACCTTGTCTGAAAGTTGATCGACTTTTCCTGAAAGACTATAGACTTTCTCCGTTAAGTCAATTTGACCATTTTTGAGTTCGGAAATTTGACTTTGAACATCTGTGAAACCGAAAGCTGTTCGGGCTTCGGATTTGTCCAGATCTTCTTTGGTGACAAACACTGTCTTAAGTTTTTTGATGTCGGCGTCGGTGATCATCCTTTCAGTATAACAATTATTCTGGATTGCCACTTCGAGTACTCCTCGCAATGACGAGGATATATTGTTAAGATAAGAGAATGCAGATTGTTATTTTTGTTTTGATGCTTTCCGTCTTGGTTTTGGTCCACGAGTTTGGCCACTTTATCATGGCCAGACTGTTTAAGATGAGAGTAGAAGAGTTTGGGATAGGGTTGCCACCTAGAGCGAGGAAACTCTTTACCAACAAAGGAACGCTTTTTAGTTTGAACTGGCTGCCCATTGGAGGATTCGTCAAACTTTTTGGAGAAGATATGGACGACCCGGCTCAAGCCGGTTCTCCGGAAGCTTTTTTCAATAAACCGGTATGGCAGAGAGCCGGAGTTTTAACGGCCGGGGTGGTGATGAATTTTTTACTGGGTGTTTTTGCTTTTGGAATCGTGTATACATATTTAGGAATTCCGACCAAAACCGATAAGGTGATCGTGGTAGAGGTAGGCAAAAATACTCCGGCCGAAGCGGCAGGAATAAAAACCGAGAGTCAAATAACAAAGGTTACTTTTGAAAATAAAGAAATAGTTTTTTCGGGGGTTTCCGGATTTATCAAACAGATCGAGCCACTTAAAGGAAAAGAAATTGAGTTAACTCTTCTTCAAAAAGGCGGTAAAGAAGAGGTAATTAAGATAGTGCCGAGACTGACACCTCCTCAGGGAGAAGGCGCTCTCGGAGTGGCCCTTTCGGATATGGAGATGAAGATGTACCCGATTTGGCAAAGACCGTTCAGGGGAGTGGTAGTGGGGGTAACCGAGTCTTGGGCGTGGGGGAAAGAGATCACAGTCAGTCTGGGAAAGTTACTTTGGGGAATTCTGACGGGTAAAGGTGTGCCAAAGGATGTGGCCGGACCAATTGGTATTTATCAGGTGAGTAAACAGGTTTACAAAGTTGGCTGGATTGCTACTCTGCAGTTCATGGCCATTCTCTCGATCAACCTGGCGATCCTAAATATCATGCCTTTTCCGGCACTTGATGGAGGCAGGGTGTTTTTCTTGGGTATTGAAAAGATTATAGGGAAAAGACTCAAGAACCGGATTGAAGGGTACGTCCACACGGTAGGAATGTTTTTTCTGATTGGCCTGATGTTGTTGATTACCGTGAGAGATGTTATTAAATTGGTTAGGCCATGAGTCCCGGTGCAAGAGAACCTCACGAGATGGGTGAAGGAGAGCCCAAGCAAGTAGTGTTTGAGATTTTAATTCATTTGAAAGAGGGAACAAAGGACGGATTCTTGGGGGAACTGGCCGGTGAACTGACTCCCGAAAGGAAATATGTGTCCAATGCAAAAAGGTGGGATGCCGATTTACCACCGTTAAATTTAAAGGGTGGTAGATCGCTAAAGGTAATGGGTCAGATGGCAGGTGGAAAAGGGATTTCGTTGGTGGGGATGAAATGGAGAGATGATATTGAACCTCAAAGAGATGGAACTGTGAGTAAAGGAGTGGCGATACTGTTACAGTTTGGTGTAGGCAAGTCTGACTTTGTGGATGGGGAGGCTTTAAATAAATGGAAAGCCCTTTCGAAGAGGGTGTTTGAGGACTTTGTTTGGAGCGCCGATTATCATAAAGCGGAAAACAAAATAGGTCTGTTTGGCCCGACCAGAGTTGTCGCAAGAACAGACGGAAGTAGTGTTGCTAACGAAACCGGAAGCCAGCTGGTCTTGAAGTGTGAAGATTGTGATCTGATAAACTGAAAATGTGGACGATCGAGAACACCAGCCAAAATTAGTATCTGTTAGTGAAAAACTTGGTGTTGTCGAGAGCTTTCTGGATAAAGGGTTCGATGATGTGACAAAGTCAACAGAAATTGAGCTAAAGGAAATACCCGAAGAGGTTGAAAAAATTGCTAGAGAGATTGCTAGGCTAGGTGGTAGAGTTTTTTTGGAAGGCGGATGTGTGAGAGACGCTGCAATCCGCACCGTACATCCGGAAATGAAAGTAGATACCAAAGACTATGACATGGAGGTGTATGGTCTGAAGTATCAAGACGTCATGAGGTTTTTGAAAACAGAATTTGGTGATGGAAACGTTACTGTAACTGGCGCTAACTTCGGAGTTATCAGAATCAAGATACCTGGAAAGGTGTTGCAGCTGGAAATGGGGGTTCCTCGATCGGAGAGAAAAGTGGGTGAAGGGCATAAAGGATTTGAGACTAAGTCGGCGCCTTGGATGAATATGCAGGAGGCGGCTATACGGCGTGATCTAACCATGAATAGTATGCTTTATGACCCTCTTACCAGGACGCTATATGATCCATATGGTGGTCTGAAAGATATTGAATTTGGTATCATCAGAGCCAATGATCTGGAAACTTTCAAAGAGGATCCGTTGAGAGTTTTAAGAGTAATGCAGTTTGTAGGAAGGTTTGGATTTACTGTCAGTGACGAACTGATGGGGGCTTGTAAAGAACTTATCGGTAAAGGAGAGCTCGAGCCATTAGCAGAGTCTACCGTTAAAGCCCCAAAGGTTGCGTTTGTGAAGAGCAATGAGGTATTAGCGAAGAGTGAAAGAGGCTTTGTGGTGGTTGAGGGTAGCCGTGAAACGAAGAGAGTCTTGGTAGAGCGTCAGGAGAAAGGGATAAGTGCCGAAAGGTTAACAGAGGAAGTAACCAAGATGTTATTAAAAGCAATCGAACCTTCGTCATCAATGGAATTTTTGAGAGAAACCGGCTATATAAAAAAATACTGGCCGGAGATGTATGCCTTAATAGGTTTGAGGCAAGGAGAGATGCATCCAGAGGGGGATGTTTGGACACACACATTAGAAGCTATGAATGCGGCGAGGTTGGTTTTGAATAGAGAATACGCGTTGGGAAGGATAAAAGAGGAGGATAGGGGGTTGGTTGAGCTGGTAGTGATGCTTTCGGCAATGCTGCATGATGTGGCAAAGGTGAACCGGCCAAACGGGGATGGATTTGATTTCCATGATCAAGCGGCTCGACCGATTCTGAAAAAGTTTTTCTCCAAGATGAGTCATAAGGATATTGGGGACCAAGCACGGGTGCAGGTGATGGCTTTGGTGAAAGATCACATGAACTTCTTGGCCCTATGGGAAAGAATTAAAGCAGGAGAGGATTCAGAAAGATCGGCTCGGCGAATGTTTCTACGACTTAACGGAGACAAGGCTACTATCGGTGCGACTTTGTATTTGATGGCTATAGTAAGTGAGGCAGATACTCTGGCCAGAAATCCCGACACTGATAAGTTTGAACCAATTGCAATGGATAAGGGATTTGGTTTTGATAGTACAGATTGGGCATTTGAAAAATCGCGGAAAATTGCAGAAAATGAGAAGATAAGAGTAAAGATACCCAGAGAGAATATCTTGAGAAGTTTAGATATTGACCTTAAAAAATTGGGGGGATTAATTGGAGTAATTTTCAAATGTTTGGATCAAGATGAAATCGATGGAGTAGTTGCGGCCAATGATATTACTGACCTGAAACACCGGGCAGTACAGTACAGGGATGCGTTTTTGGTCATAGCTCGAAGCAAAGTTGAGTTAGACGGGAAATCGGAAAAAGAAGTTTGGCGGGAGATATTGAGTTTGGATGACCCGAGAAGTATCCTAGAAACTGTCAAAAGTTTATAATGATTAGATATGAACGATCTGAACTGTCTATTTTGCAAAATTGTGGCGGGAGAGGAGCCGAGTGAGAAGATTTGGGAAAATGAGGAATTTGTCTGTATTCGGAACAAGTATCCGGTGGCTCCTGTTCATGTGCTGATGATACCTAAGTCCCATATTAGGAAGCAAGCGGTTGCCACTAGCGGAAGTGGGGAGTTTTGGGGTAAAATCATGTCAGCCGTTTTTGAGGTCGTACATCAGCTGGGACTGGATAAAACCATGCCTACCGGCAGGCAGGCCGGTTACAAGCTCGTCAATAACGGGGCGGGATACAACCATTTTGAGCATGAACACGTTCATGTAATGGGTGGAAGTAAGACTGAACCCGGTGGTATGACCTAAGGAGGGCACTTAATAAAATTATCCGCCAAAGGCGGATTGAGTACAAGAAAGTGAGGTGCATTTTTCGTGGCACTAGTAGCAAAAAGAAAACAAGGACAAAGTACACAACAGCTTATAAGTGAGTTCAAAAAGCTAACTTATGAAGATCAGGAACCATCCAAAGTAAAGAATATCAAGATGACCGAGTTACGCAAAGCTTCCGCTCGTATTCGCAGACGGAACAAGCGTAATGCTGGTATAACTAAATGAGTTATGCTGTATTCAAAGATAAGATCCGATTTAACCACTGCCCAAAAGGCGGGGGATTCTCATTTGGTGGGAGTTTTGAAGCTAATAGCTTCAGAACTATCGTATGCTCAAGTAGATTCTAAAGGAGCCATGCCTAACGGCAGGCAGGGAGAACTGCCTGATGAAGAGGTGGTACGAGTGTTAATGAAAGAAGCCAAGAAACGTAAAGACTCGATTGAGATTTATACCAAAGTCGGTTCGCCCGAGAGGGCTGAGGAAGAAGGGTTTGAGCTGAGTGTGATTGAAGGATACTTGCCTCAAATGATGAGTGAAGAGGAGGTGTCTGAGGAAATAAGTAAAATAGCCTTAGAAACTGGTTTAACGGGGGGAAAACTAATGGGGGCGGTCATGAGGAAGTTGCGAGGTAGAGTGGAGGGTTCGGTAGTTCAAAAAGTGGTAAACGAGAAATTTCCCGGATAGAAGTATTGTGGAGTTGGTATAATTCACCTGTTCAGTTCTTTCATAATTTAAGTAAACAAGGAGTATACGATGGCTGTAAGAGTGTTTTATGATCCAAAAAAGAATTTATTTCGGCCTTTTCATCTGGTTTGTAATAAATGCAAATGTACTATAGAAGTGAGTGAATTTCGGGATATTTTTTCTAGGTACGAACATTGTTCAGATAGATTGGGGAAGAGGTTTCTTTATGTTTATTGTCCAGCTCCATGCCGTGAAATGGTTGTTATTCCTCCAGGGGTACCAAGTAGACGGCAATTCCATAAGTTTGATAAGTATGTTGTAGAAAATTATAAAGTGCTATTTGGATAATGCAAAAGGAGTCATGAAATGCAAATTCCGAAGATTGGAAAGAAGTCTGTTTGGTTTATTCTTGGTATAGTTGGGTTAATTGTTTTTGTCTGCATCCTGTTTTTGGTATTTCGAAATTCATCTAAAAAAACAGCAGTGGCAAATTCTTTGTCGACTCCCGTCATGTTAGCAACCCCAATTTTGTCACCGGCGGCGACACCGACGCCAGCACTACCTGGAAATATTTGGGTAGTGATGCAGATAGAGGAAAACGCTATTTATGCGAATGGCTTCTACTACGACGTAGCCACATTTTTCAATCTAGATCAGCCTTCACTCACGGTTCGGGCGCAGTGTATGAATCCAGGTTGGCCATCCCCAGAAATTGGCCATCACTTTACCTTAATTTATGCGTCAGTACTGGTTCCGATTGAAGGGGTGGAGAGCACGATTCAGCGGTTTTTGATCCTAGATGACGGTCTCTAACGAGGCCGTTTTTTGTGGCGGATCCAGAGGGGATGGATTGCCACAGTCGCCCGAGGCGACTTCGCAATGACGATGGAGTAAAATGTCATCATGTTGAAACTGGATTTGAGTATTAGTGCGGACAGCCGATATAGTTTTGACCGCAAGAGAGTCAAGGCGGCCTTGTCGAAGGTCTTGTCCGAGCAAGGAGTGGACGGCAAGGTCTTAATATCTTTTAGCGTGGTAGGAGAGAGAAAAATCCGAGAGCTGGAACAGAAATACTTTAACCGAGATGAGGTAACCGATGTTTTATCCTTTCCCTTAGATGAAGCCATGCCTGCCGGCAGGCAGGGTGAGGAGATGCCGGCTGACTTTGACGGTCTAAATCTGGGTGATATTGTGGTCTGCTATCCTCAAGCTAAGCGACAAGCAATGCAGTGGAATAGGCTGGTAGACGAAGAAATTGAGTTTTTGGCTTGTCACGGACTACTTCATCTTTTAGGAATTCATCACGACTGAGATTTTTGCTGGTAGAATAGGGGAGTATTTTGTTCCTTAATACATAGAGGAGGTTGCTTTGGATAATAATATTCAGGTAAATTATGGCAATTGCGGTGAAGTGGCAAAGGAATTGGTTTCAAGATTGAGAGGGAGGAGTTTTTCGATAGAGTACTTCGAGTCAAATATTTATCCCGAACCTCCACCCAAACGAATTCCCGGATTGAGGCTCTACGATGAAGATCCAATCCCCGGTTTTGATGCCTCATTGGGCTATCATCTGGAGGCTGATATTTTAACAATTCTGGTCTCTCCCAAACGAAAACTTGAGTGGAATTTGAATATCGAAGAAGTCTCGGTGACCTTTTGTGAGAACGGTCGAATCATGATTGAGAAGACCTTGTTGAATGCGGTTTTTTACATAATGGTACTTAGTTTTGATGATGCGAAATCCTGAAGAGAGTCGGTGAAAACAATTATCGTTACTAAGGAAAACTGTGAAGCGGTAGCTGGGGAGTTGGTGGAAAAGCTCTTCAATAAACCATTGAGGGTCGTATCCTTTTTCCGTGGAAAGGGTTTTAGTGGTGAGCCAAAGGCGATTCCTGCTGTGCTTAAACTTTTGTCCGGTTTTACCTTCGAGAATGGCCGACTAGCGATTCCTCTAAAACCAATTCGTCGAATTACTTGGGATTTGAATAAAGAAAAAGTCTCGATTACTTATCTTGACGAAGGTTTGATAATAATCGAGCGTGATTTGGGTTCTGAAAAAAAGATTTTTCGCGTAATCGTTGAATCGTAGTTATTCCCCCGTTAATAGCGGGGGATTTTAATATCTGATGCGGGTTTTATTCGGTTGGCTTATATTATAATAATGTGAAAATTAATTTAGGCACACGGATTATGGAAAGAGGGGATGCAACGGGAAAAGTTATGGTAATGAGCAAGTTTTTTCCAGTTGACATAGCCTGTGAAAAGCCATAAGGTGTTAATGTGAGTTTTTACCAGACATACAGACCCAAAAAAATAGCCGATCTGGATCTAGAGTCTGTGCGAGATGTCTTGCTATCAACGCTATCTTCCGGAAAAATTTCTCACGCGTATTTGTTCGTCGGCCCCAGAGGGTCGGGAAAAACCAGTACAGCGAGGATTCTAGCCCAGATTGTCAACTGCGAAAAGAATCAAGATAAAACGGAGACACTTGGCGAACCATGCGGGGACTGTGATGCTTGTCGGATGATCGGTAGTGGAAGCAGTGTTGACGTCATTGAAATTGATGCCGCCAGTAATGGCTTGGTTGACGATATTCGAGATCTTCGGGACAAGGTGAGATTGTCACCGGTTCAGCTCAAAAAGAAAATCTACATTATCGACGAGGTGCATATGGTGTCGACGGCAGGATTTAATGCCTTACTGAAGACACTCGAAGAGCCACCGGCTCACGCTTTGTTTATCCTGTGTACCACAGAGTCTCAAAAAGTACCGGAAACCATTGCCAGTAGATGTGCCAGGGTAAATTTTTCCAAAGCAACGGTGGACGAAGTAATCTGCTCGTTACTAAAAGCGGTAAATGGAGAGAAGTTGGATGTCAATAGCGAAGTGCTCCGGCAGATCGCTGAAGCAACCGATGGCAGTTTTCGTGAAGGGCACAAGATGCTGGAACAGCTTTCTTCATTTGGTAATAAAATTGATGAGGGAGTTCTGACAAAGGTGTTGGGGGTGGTCAGCAAACTTTCGGTGAAAAAATTACTGGAAGCGGTTTCTGTTTTGGATACTGATGAAGTGATTAAAATATTCGAGAATATGGAGAAGACAGGGGTGAAAGCGGCAATTTTGGTTTCCTCTCTTTTGTTAGAGGCAAAATTGATTATGGAGACAGAGATTAGAGCAGGAGAAAACCCGGAGTTGTATTTAAAAATAATTGACGGGTTGATTTTGGCTGCCGATAGAATAAAGATTTCACCACTACCGTTACTGCCAATTGAGATTGCACTCTTGACTGTGGCTCTTGGTGATAAGGAAGGCGGAAGCCATCCAAAAGCGGAGACGCTCTCCACGACAGGTAAACATGTCCAGGAAGGAAATATACAAAAAGATTCAATGGTTATGTTGAGTTCGGAAACTCTTATAAAAAGGCAAGAAACTGAAGATGTGAGTATGAAAACTGTTCAAGATAATTCAAATGAGTTAGTTAATCTTGAGAGTGTAAAGACTAGATGGACAAGTTTTTTGGATTCAATGGCGGAAAGCAACGGATCTCTTGGTGGTATGCTTCGACTAGTTTCGCCGGTGGATGTACAAGGTAAGTCTCTAACGATTTCTGTGACCTCTAGATTTCAGCAGGATATGTTGGAGAGAGAAGTAAAGAGAAAGCTGATAGAAGAACAAATGGCCAAAGTCTGGGGACCAATGACCTTTAAATGTATCTTGGTGGACAAGGTGGTGAGAACTGATCCGATCCAGGAAGATGAAAATTTGACCATACCCAAAGAAGATGTAGTTGCCGGAGGTACAGTTTTGTCTGCAGCCGAAAAAATATTTGGAAATTAGATTGCTTCAGCTCGATTATGAGATTCGCAATGACGATTAATTGTCATCCTCGCGAAGTGGGCTGAAAGTCCCGATCTGCTGAGGGAGATCCAGAAAATTCTGGATTGCTTTGGTTCGGTGTACCGAATCGCGCAATGACGGCGTGAGCTGGTATACAATAGGTTTGTTACAAGTTAATTTTAAAGATTATGTTTAACGGAATAAAACAGTTTGGCTCTCAGGGGGCGGCACTAGCTAAATTAGCCTTGTTGCAGAGGAAAATTGCCGGTCATAAGACAGAGATTGAAGAGGGGGGTGTCAAGGCGGTGGTGACTGGAGACGGTAAGCTCAAGGAGTTGTTTATTGGAGGCGAAAACATGAATACAGCGGTAAAGGTAATCAATGAAGCCATCACCAAAGCCCAGAAATATGCGGCTGAGGAGATGAAAGACTCGATGGGAGATCTCTCCAAAGTGCTAGGTAACTTGCCAAAGGGGGTCTAACTCATGCGTAGCATTCGTCCGGTTCAGAAAGTAATTGATGCATTTGAGGCGTTGCCTGGTATTGGGCCAAAGTCGGCGGCTAGATTGGCTTATTATCTTCTGAATGTGCCACAGGAGAAGCTATCCAAGTTTGCTCAGGCTCTGGAAAACCTTAAGAAGGATACCAAACTTTGTGCTCTATGTTTTAACGTTGGTGAGGAAGAGTTTTGTCCTGTTTGCCAGGATGAGACTAGAGATAAAAGCTTGGTGTGCGTAGTGGAGACCTCTCTCGACCTACTAGCCTTTGAGCGGGCAGATGGCTTCAAAGGCGTTTATCATGTACTGGGGGGCTCGGTAAACCCTCTGGCCGGTATAGGTCCGAACGATCTGCGCATTCCTCAGCTAATGGCAAGACTAAAAGCGGGGGAGATCAAAGAACTAATTCTAGCCACAAATCCAAATATGGAAGGAGAGGCAACCGCGATGTACATCATTGAAAGAATGAAAGAAACTGGGTTGAGAGAGGCTATCAAGGTGACCAGAATCGGACGAGGACTACCAACCGGTGCGGATATTGAGTATGCTGACGGGCAGACGTTGACAAGAGCTTTAGAAGGCAGGGGCGAGATGATATGATATCTTTTGTAAGCCAAAGATCTTTTAAAAAGGAGAGTGCTGAATGAGTGATGAGATTCATGAGAAGTCGTCCAATGAGAGCGTTGGTCAATTTTTTTCTTGGATGTACAAAAAAGCCGTTAATGAGAATCGGCCAATTTCAGGGATGGTGGGTGGGGTTGTCTACCAATTAACACCAGATCCTTATAGTATTGGTCGGGCCTTTGACAAATATCTTGAAAATTGTGGTGTGTAATAAATAAGTTCCATGTTTGCCCCTGGAGTTAATTCTCTAAGGGGCTTTTTTTGTTCCGCCAAGGGTAGATATGGGTTAGAATAAATTAATGCCCGCACCATTGGGAGGTATCGGCCAGCAGGTGGCTGACAATTTATTTGAACTGGGAAAAAGTTCGGCGCAATCTGTCGTCAAGGCGGGGAGCGATTTGGTGGGAGACACCATTGAACAACTTACCGGAGCACCAAGTGGCATAGGAGTACCGCAAACGGATAAATCAAAAGACTCTGGACAACAACGAAGGGAACAAGAAAAGGCGGTCAGTAGGCAAAAAGAAAAACAAAGATACAATCAGGTGTTGGGAGAGCTGGAACAATATCGTCAAAGGAAACAACAACAGGATGCTCAAATAGACCGAGAAAAAAATCAAAAAGAACAAGAAAGAGCTCAAAAAGTGGCTGGAGAAAAACAGAAAAAAGATAGTTTTGTGCAGAGTCTATTGAAGAAGGTTGGTGCCGGCGCACATGGGGAAACGGCGAAACAGAAGGAGTAAAGGATCTCAGATATTAGATCTCAGATTTCAGAGTGGAAAGGGTGTTGTTTTGAATGATGTGAGTGACACCAAGAGACTGAAGTTTTTGAATATTTTCCGATGTTAGGCCAGAGACATCGATTTGTTGTACTAGTTCAACCCAACTATTGGTGGCAAAGCCGGAGAAACCACCAAAGCGGCGATGGTTGTGGAACAGGGAATAGAGAGATCGAATTGATTCGATTTCGTGATCCGGCCTGTTCCAAAGTTTGATGGGAAGTTCCAAAATAACTGCTTCTGGAGGAAGTTGTGTGACCTTTTGATAAACCGGGTGCATATTAATGTTTATCGGATAGCTCTTCAGGGGTAGGTCGGCCTCTAAAAATAACAGAGAAAGGATCAGAAGAATGAGAATAAGTTTAGTTTTGGATTTAAGTTTTTCAAAAATGGGTTTAAGTTGGAATCCGATGATGATGACGGCTGAGAGAAGTGTCAGAACCATAAAACGACTGGGGGTACGAAAGCCGGTGAAGCCGGGGAAAAGGTAATAAAATAAGGTGTAGGGGAGGGGGAGGAGAAGGCCAAAGATCCTGATGTTTCGACCAAAGATTTTGAGGACAGGACCAAGGGACATGGTTATGGAAAAGAAAAAGACGATCCACCAAATATCAAAAACAAAACGTTTCGAACTGCGTAAAAATACGGTGAGTTTTGTCATTGCGAATCTCGTAAGCGAGCTGAAGCAATCCCCGCCGTTACGATTTAATAGGCTCTTATTCGATTTCACGATCGGGGATTGCCGCGTCGGATTACCTCCTCGCAATGACGAGAATTGATGAATGACAAGTGAAAAAATAAACAAAATTATTAGAGTCCAACTGTGATAAAAAGTGAAGATTTGGTCCAGCCCGAGAGAGAAGTGGGCGGCGTCGCGGATAGGTCGAGTGGCTTCGGGTAGGGATGTGTGGAGTCGGTAGTAGGGGAAGAGGAGAAAAATCCAAAAAGGAATAAAGGGGATCGCGTGAAGAAAAATACTTTTGACGCGACCTACGAGCCATGCCTGCCGGCAGGCAGGGATGGTCCTTGAAGGCTTATAGAGTTGAGACAGAAAAAGACAGATGGTGGAGAAGAAGATCAGGTAGGCGGGGAAGATACTTTCGGCGATTTGGACGGTAACGACAAGATAAAATAAGGACAAGAAAATGTGCCGGTCATCATCTAAAAAACGGATAAAGAAATACAAAGATAAACAAAGTGGCCAGAGAGAAAATATTTGTAAGTGAGGGAGATAGGAAAGGTGAAAACCGGAAAAATTGAAAAGAATGACCGTCAGCGCGGTGATCCAACGATCTTTGAACAAATAATTGAACAGTAGATACGAAGAAATTATGGTGAGGACATAGTTAAGAATCAGGGCTAGATTGAAGATAATGATTGGATGGTCTGTGAATAAACGTGCAGGTAGAGTAATGATGGCGGAAGTTAGAAACAGATCCGAGTAGGCTAGGGTATTTTTGTCAGGAGCGAAAAAGGTGCCGTAATGGAGTCCATGCCTGCCGGCAGGCAGGGGCTTGTGCTCCAGAATGTTTTTTTGGACTTGGCCGATGATGTAGGCAATGAGGCGAGTGTCATTATTATCCGGCAGAGTATCCTTAGGATAAATGAAAGCGGAGGGGTAGATAAAAAGGAGTGAGAGAATAGAGAAAAAAATTATCGTGAGCCAACGTTTCATGGCTAAGAGTATACATTAGCCCCTTTGTGGTATATTTGACTATTAACATTTCTAAACTAGGTTCGGAAGCGTGCACCGAATCGCTGTGGGCGGCCAATTACCGACGTATTCCTGCGTAAAAGGATAAATTGAGTAGAGTTGAGGTGGAAACTGTCCGACCTCTCCGACCTAAAGTCGAGAGTCGAGACCCGCAACAAATATTTATTATTTGTTGCCAAATGAAATCAATTGACGAAGCGTTAGAGAAAATATCCAACAAAAAATTGTTGGTTGTTTTTCCGCATCCGGATGATGAATCAGTCATGGCCGGAGGCATAATTCAAAGAGCAATAAAAATGGGATTCGAGGTTACGGTCCTGACATTGACAGAGGGCGATAGAGGCAAAATATATGTAAACGGGAAAGGACGCAGCACAGCCGAAATCCGTCGCCAGGAGATGGCCGAGGCTATGAGCCGCTTGGGGGTAACTGATTGGATTATGTGGAAGTTCCCAGATGGAAGACTTAGGAAGAGACGTACATGGAGAGAGAGGTTGAAGGTGTTTATTCATGAAACAAAGCCGGGAGTAATAGTTTCGTATGATTTGTCTGGAGTTTCCGGACACCCGGATCATATAGTGGTAGCTTTGGAAATTCGTCAAATTCTAAAACGAATACCAGATGTCTATCTGCTTTGGGTGTCTTTCGAAGGGGAGATGAGAAAAAAGGTGGCAGACATGCGGGTGAATAAGTATCTCAATCAGCCAGAATATGTGTTGGATCTAAGTTTTTCCGAAGCCGTGCGAAAATGGAGATCGGTATTTACCCATAAAAGTCAAAATCTGAAAGGGTTTCTGGGATCATCTTGGTGGGTTTTGGTCATAACAGCCAGGAAGGAATGGTTCTCAGAACCTGATCGAGAACAGAAATATCCGTATCGATATATTAAGTTTGAGGTTTGATATAATCGGCTGGTAAGTACTTTTCCAATGGAGGATACCATGGCTGTTCATGTTTTGAGAAGCGATTACTTGTTTCCGTATTTTTTGTTTTGTGCACATTGCAGGGTGTCCGGTGAGGTGCCTGGCAAAGTACCTTTGCAGATCGATTATGCGCGTGATCTCAATATTACGGTTGTGAAAACCAAGGTGGACGGTTTGAAATCCGTGAAACAAGTACCCACCGTAACTTGCCCTCGCTGTAAGAAGGAAACTCGCCTTCCTGAGAAGCACTGGAAGGCAGTTCTGGAAAGTCTGGAAGCGGATGGGAAACATAAAGTAGACTAGGCTTATTAAGCACCTCTCTGGGGGTGCTTTTCTAACATATGGCCTATAATAGCTTGAGGGTGTATAATTGGAGAGAAATTACCTTGAAATTCATTAATGAGGAGAGATGATATGGGATATGATATCTTTGATATCCGCGTGGTCACACTGCAATCAATCAAGAGTTTTGATCACGATGGACAGTTGGCTTATTTAAGCGGTTTGCTTTGGGGTTTACGAGTTTCGGTACGATGGCTTGAGGAAAACGGATGTACTTCATACAACGACGAAGTTGGAGCCTTTTTTCAGGCAAGACCGACCAAGAAACTGTTTGAGATTGTAGATGAGTGGAACTCGCTTCAGAAGAATGGTTTGTTACTGTCTGTGGGTGACTCTTTCGGGGGTATTTGGCGTCTGTCGAAGGAGGCCGAAGTCTTCTTTACTGGGTTTGAGGCAGGATTACAGTATGTCCCCAAATTGTACTGGTCACTAGCTGACGGTACCACTGTAAAGGCAAAGACTATTATTTTGGCAAAAGACTATGTACGGGAGATTCGGAACTGGGTTAGAGTGACTATCGAAAATCTGGCAACCTGATTCTAACGAGCACTCCTTCGGGGGTGCTTTTTTTAGGTTAAAATATAGATAATGCTGAAGATATTTAATTCGTTTTCCAAGAAAATTGAGGAATTTGCGCCAATTAAAGATAGTAAAGTGGGCATGTATGCTTGTGGCCCGACGGTCTATGACTATCCTCATATTGGGCATGGAAGAAAATACGTCAATGACGATGTGCTTAAAAGAGTGTTGGAGGTGGTAGAGGGATTTAAGGTGAAGCATATCCAGAACATTACTGATGTAGGACATCTGGTATCAGATGCCGATGAGGGGGAAGATAAGCTGGAAAAGGGAGCCAAAAAAACCGGCAAGACGGTTTGGGAGGTGGCTCAAGAGTTTACCGATTATTTCTTGAAAGAAATGGACTCGCTCAATATCAGTCGGCCAGATGTCGAGTGTAAAGCGACAGACCATATACCGGAGCAGATCGAACTGATCAAGAAAATTATGGAAAATGGTTATGGTTACGATACGCCTGAAGCGGTGTATTTTGATGTGACTAAGTTTGCCGATTATGGCAAATTGTTTGGACAATCTTTAGAAGAAAAATTGGTGGGTGGACGAGATGAGGTGGTGACGGAAACCAGCAAGAAAAACCCGGCTGATTTTGCCTTGTGGTTTAAGAGGGTAGGCAAGTTTGCCGACCACGTAATGCACTGGGAGAGCCCGTGGGGAGACGGTTTCCCCGGCTGGCATATTGAGTGTAGTGCTATGAGTATGAAGTATCTGGGGGAGCAGTTTGATATTCATACCGGCGGAGAGGATCATCTGTCGATACACCACCCGAATGAAATTGCTCAGAGCGAGGCAGCTACCGGCAAAAAACCGTTTGTGAAGTATTGGTTCCATAGTTTGTTTTTGGCAGTGGACGGCAAGAAGATGAGTAAAAGTTTGGGGAATGTCTACAAGGTAGCCGATATTGTGGAGAGAGGTTTTTCGCCCATGGCACTACGTTACTACTATCTGTCGGCTCACTATCGAAAGCAAATGAATTTTTCTTGGGAGGGGATGGAGGGGGTTTCGAATTCATATAAAAAACTCAAGAAAGAGTTTTTGGCGCTACGGGTCGAGGGGGGGCAAGAGAAAAATATTTTTGGAAGTAAGGCGGAAGTGGAACTGTCGGGCAGAGAAGCTTTCTTTCGAGATGAGTTTGTCAATGCAGTAGAAGACGATCTGAATATGTCGGCGGCTTTGGCTGTCGCACGCGCAGTGTTAAAAGACGAGAAACTTAATTCCTTTGAAAAAAGAAGGTTGGTAGAAAACTTTGATAAAGTCTTTGGACTAAAACTTTCCGAAAGGGACGAAGTCCCGGCTGATATACCTGCTGAAGTAATGGAGATGGTAAATAAACGAGAAGAGATGAGAAAAACCAAGCAGTGGGCCGAGTCCGATGCCCTCCGAAAAGAAATTGAGAAGCTAGGGTATAAAGTTTCCGATTTTTTTGATGGAGTGACGGTGGAGAAGATATAAATGGGCTTGACAACAGACGACATACAACATATAGTGTATATATGATTAGAACTCAAATATATCTACCGGAGGACATTTATGAGGATTTGCAGCTAATTTCCAAGGCTAGTAAGCTCAATATTTCTCAATTGATACGTGAAGGCGCAAAAAAAGAGATTAAGTCCAGAGCTAAGCAGATC
This sequence comes from Candidatus Collierbacteria bacterium GW2011_GWC2_44_18, assembly GCA_001000865.1. Taxonomy (GTDB): domain Bacteria; phylum Patescibacteriota; class Microgenomatia; order UBA1400; family MFAQ01; genus UBA10133. The sequence goes on from LCIE01000016.1 coordinate 18,916, forward strand.
AACAGAGATGATTGGAAACAGTTTGCCGGAGCACTAAAAACAGGACCTAAAGACTTGTCTTTGAAGATAAATGATATATATAAATGAAGAGGCTAATTGATTCAGATTTTTTGGTTGGCTTATTTAGAGATGCGGATGCACATCATGAAGAAACGTTAAGCCTCCTGGAAAATGAAACTGACAAGGAATCTGATTTGTATGTAGTTAATTTAGTCCTATTCGAAACAGCCACGGTGCTGGCACATCGAGTAAATATGGACGCAGTGCGACTTTTTTACGATAAGTTACCGAAATTAAATCTAAAGATAATTAGTTTTGATGAGAAATTGGAAAGTATGAGTTGGGAAATGTTTTTGAAACAAACAAAAAAGGGGTGTTCTTTTGTGGATTGTGCAAATATGGCGGTTTTGAGGCGATACCGTCTTGATGGAATATTGTCTTTTGACAAGTTCTACCCAGATAAAATCCGCTCGATTCCATAGGGCTAAAGAATTTTCTGGATTGCCGCAGCACTACGTGCTTCGCAATGACAATGTGGAGTATACTTATCGTATATGGAGATACCTGTCATCGTAGCTGTTTTGGTGGTGTTATTTGCCAGTTTGAAGATCGTGCAGGAGTACGAGCGAGGGGTGATCTTCTTCTTGGGTAGGTGTACCGGCGTACGTGGTCCCGGTCTCATTGTTTTAATTCCCTTTTTGGAAGTGATGCGTAAAGTTCAGCTCCGAACCATTACCATGGGGATTCCCTCACAGAAGATAATTACCAAGGATAACGTATCTATTGATATCGCAGCTGTCGCTTATTATCATCTGGTGGATCCAATGAAATCAGTGGTGGCGATTGATGATGTTTATTCGGCCGTGAATCAAATCTCTCAAACCACAGTGAGAAACGTGGTCGGGCAGTTTACACTAGATCAGCTTTTGTCTCAGACAACGGAGATCAATAAACAGATTCAGAAAGTAATTGATACTCACACCGAGCCGTGGGGGGCTCAGGTAACGGCGGTAGAAATTAAAGACATCGCTCTGCCGGACAATATGCAAAGAGCGATGGCCAAAGAAGCCGAAGCGGAACGTGAGAGAAGGGCGAAGGTCGTGGCGGCCGAGGGAGAGTTCCAGTCTGCTCAAAAACTAGCCGAGGCGGCGGATGTCATCTCTGCTCACCCGGTGGCCCTTCAGCTAAGAACCTTACAAACGATGGCCGAGATTTCAGTGGAAAAGAATTCGACGATTATTTTTCCGGCCCAGTTTATGACCACAGTTCAGGAGGCGATGAAGATGATTTCAGGAGATAGCAAGAAATAACTGAGTACCTGGATTCCGGATCAGGTCCGGAATGACGAATAGACTGTGTGGTAGACTGAAATATGAGCTCCAGAATGATTTTGACAGTGGTGATGGTGAGTGTTCTCACACTTTCGGGGTGGCAGGTTTACCGTCTGACATCCGGAAGATCTTCTTTGGAGGATCCGGAAGTGCTGGCGGCGGTTACCACAAGAACTCTTGAAGAAAGAGTGGTCTCTCTCGAAAGCAGGGTGTTGACCTTGGAGAGGAACACCGGCTTGGTGAAACCCAAATCGACAGGGAAGATCAAAGAACGGTTTGTTCAGTTGGCGGGAGGATCAATAAACACAGTTAGCTGGACAAAAATTCCGGGAACAGAGTTTTCTTTCGACGCGGCCCTATACGGGACGTCCGTGGAAGTGTCTTGGGAGGGTTGGATTGACAATGGCTATGGTTCGGTCAGAATTTATGATGATACTAACCACCGAGCGGTAGATAGCAGTGAACTATCGGTGGAGAGCGGGGTAAAGTCCAGCTTCTATTCAAAACCAATGTCGATTTGGAGAGGCCAAAATCAGTATTATATTCAGGGAAAAAATCCGTTAGGAGAAGTATCGATTTCGTTACCGAGGCTAAAGATAGTAACCAGATAATTTAATTTTTCTATTGAACTCCTGGGAACAGAACATAAAAACCCCGCCGGAAAGGCGGGGGTTGGGCTAGTGAAGATTGTCTCTGAGGGCGTCGCGCAACGTGTTATGCCCGTCTCGGCAGGTCCAGTGAAGAGTTTGTCCGCAGTGAGGGCAGGACTTGGCGTGGGCGCCGTGGTCCAGTGGTTTGTGGCAGTTGGGGCAGGGGTCATTGCCCATGACGTCTACAGGGTTCGCTGGATTTTGGAACGGTTTGGGTTTGTCGGGAACGAAGGGCAGGACAACCTCCTTCACATCCAGACGGGAGCCGCAGATGGAGCAGAAAATGTCGTTTTGGTTCGGACAACCTTGAGGGCACGTCTTAACGGTGGTGACGGTGATGGCTTTAGCCAGAACGGCGTCCAGCTGATCCGCGACAACTGAAAGATTGGATCCCAGGCCAACTTCGACATGGAAGTTGAACTCGCGGAGTTCGTTGAGCTGAGGCGGGAAACTCTCGAGAAAGCCGTTGAAAGTCAGAACCCGGCCGCTAGAGAGCAGGATCCTGCGCTTTTCGGTGTCCGCAGGGATAGTGTAAGTTCCATGGTTCCAGGTGAACCGTACCAAATCTTGTTTCATATAAACGTACCTCCTTTGAGAAGATGTTGCCCTATATTCTACCACTACTACTTGATAGCGATCATACGGCGGATAGGGAGTTCGGCTTTTTTTCTTAGAGCTTCCGGGACGGTAATTTCGTACTGCATTTTTTCTAGGGCCTCAAGAACTGTTTCCAGATTACTTTGAGCCATGTGAGGACATCTTTTTTGAATGGAACAGACTTGTAAAACATTTTTGTGTTGAGCCGCCAATATCTCGACCATGGCGCATTCGGTGAAGAAAGCGACCTGTCTATCTTGTACATCGGGAGAGGTGACATTTTTTATCATCTCTCCGGTAGACCCGGCAAAGTCGACTTTTTCGACTACTGCCGGGGGACATTCGGGGTGGGCCATGATATAGACTCCGGGGAAGTCATGGCGAAGGTCGTCGACATCTTGTGGGGTAAACTTCTCGTGGACTTCGCATTTGCCTTCCCAACCGATGAAGAGGGGGGTGTTTGGGCGAGGTTTCGGGTAGGCGTGGGAGCCTACCCCTACACGGTTCATGTCGGGGAAAAAGATGTCGGCACCCATGGTGCGGGCCACGTTTTGGGCTAGGAATTTATCAGGAAGGAAAATTACTTTATTGGTTTTCCATTTCTTCATAGCCCACTTGACGACTTTGCTGGCATTACCAGAGGCGCAGCAGACGTCAACTTCGGATTTGGTATCGGCGTCTGTATTGACGTAGGCGACGACAGGGACGCCCGGAAACATTTGTTTGAGTTTACGAACATCGGCTCCTGTAATGCTGGCGGCCAATGAACAACCCGCCTTGAGAGAGGGGATGAGTACCGTCTTTTTGGGATTCAAGACCTTCGCAGTTTCGGCCATGAACTTGACACCTAAAAAGAGGATTATGTCAGCTTTTGTTTCGGTGGCTTTGCGCGAAAGCTCTAAGGAATCTCCTCTGATTCCCAAAACTTCATCGCACTGAAGATCCCAGCTCATGTAATTGTGCTTTAGAATAACTGCGTTTTTCTCTCTAACCAAACGATTTAGTTTTTCCACCTGGCAGGCTTTGATCATCAGTTCGAAGTCGGGGGAGTATTGGGAATATTTTTCCTTAAATAGCTTGTAGATTTCTTGTTGGGTGAGAAGCGGCGGATTGTTGCTCATTTTATTTATTAAAAGTAATGTGTAACGATATATCAAAGGCTTCAACAGAATGGGTGAGTGACCCTACGGAAATATACTCGACTCCGGTTTGCGCTACATCTTTGATTCTCTCAAGAGTCATGTTCCCCGACGCTTCGAGAGGTATTTTCACTCCAGTGTGTTTCATAAATTCATCTCGGATTTTGACGGCTTCTCTGGTTTCGTCGTTATTCATATTGTCCAATAAGATTCTATCCGGAGTATTAATGAGGACGGAGATGAGTTCGGTTCGATTTCTAACTTCCACCTCGAGAGGTATATGGGGATATTTTTCTCTAAAAATTTGAATAGCTTGAACAACGTCACCGTTGAGGATATCTATGTGGTTATTTTTGATCAGGCCCATTTCACTAAGGTTCGCTCGGTGATTGGTACCCCCTCCATCCCTGACAGCTTGTTTGTCTAGTTCACCATATCCCGGATGAATCTTTCTGGTATCCAGAATAACAGTTTTGGTACCTTCGATTTCATCCACGAATTGTTTGGTTTTGGTGGCAATGCCACTCATGCGGCGGAGAAATTCCAAGGCAATTCTTTCACCTACAAGGAGACTCCTTGCAGGTCCGGTGATGGTAGCGAAGACGTCTCCTCGGTTGACTTCATCGCCATCTTGGAGAAGGGGAGTGAATCGTATTTTTGGATCGACTAGCTCAAATACCATTCGGGCGACTTCGATACCGGAGATAACTCCGGTGTCTGCTTTGACGACGAACTCGGCCGTGGCTAGACACTCCTTCTCGATCAAAGCAAGAGAGGTGACATCTCCCCGTGGCCCTTGGTCTATTTCTAGTGCTGAGTGAATGCGCTTCCTTAGCCCCATGGAATATTCCGGTACTTGCTTTCTTTCAATCATAGTGTTATGATAACACTATCTAGCAGGATGTCAAGGGGTAGGTCTAAGACATTCGTCAAAGGCCTGGTTTTTTTGTGCCAAAACGAGAGTAGAATATTCTGAAGATCTTTGAAAAAGGAGGTGAGAGGATTGTAGCCCCCCAGTGATGTGGATTCTGATGCGCGTGGTAAAGAGTCATGTAAAACTGTGAGCCATGTATTCATGCAAAGGCCTTGGGTAATTGGTCTTCGAGAGACGGAACAAAATGGTAGGGATGATGCAAACGGGTATGATATGTTCGTCAATGTTAACAAGTCTTTTTTGAAAGCAATCAAAATGAATGGTCGCCACCAAAACTTATCGATTCAGATTAAATCTTCCTATCGAAGAATAAAATCGTTTGTACGTAAATATTCCAAACAAACAAGATTTTTTAATGTTTCCGAGAAGTACCACCAATTTGTCCTTTGCGGAATGTATGATAAAGATTTGATTCTGGCAGATATTGTTGGGCAAATAGTAGTTCATACTTTAAAGTTTGGAATTAGTGAAAAAGAAGCCCTGAATTGTTTGAATAGTTTTGGTGACAAAGAAGCGGTGGGGGCGTATAAACGAAATAAAACCCAGTTGTTGAATTTCTGGTATGGCTCTCGTTTGCCCACATAAATAACTAATCTCTTTGGCTTGCTTGATCCCGTCATAATTGGCGGGATTTTATTTGATAATATATCCTCAGGTATACTATTACTTAACGATGAAACAAAATGTTAAGTCTACCTTGCGAATGGTCTTGGGAGTTTTTTGTATCGTCTTTGGTGTCGCCGGTATGATCCTACCCGTTCTGCCTGGTTGGTGGATAGCACTTATTGGACTGCAATTACTTGGCTGGACCTTAGTGATTGATCGACATAAACCTTGGCGCCAGATAATTCGCTTCAAGCATAAATATCGAAGTCGAAGTTGACGTAGGGTAAAATAGATTCATGGGACTTAAAATCGGAATCGTCAGGATACTGTCCCACTTTTAGAGTTCCATTTCAATTTCGTGCTTCCCAAACCTCGGAAAGAGAGAAATATCATTATTCGCAATCAATTGGGGCAGATTGTAGCCTCTGCCATAATATGCTACACTAGCCGTGTTCGTAGTTCTTTAAACAAATTCTCATCCCTCGTCTTTTACCCTCAGAATAAGGAGAAAAACTCATGTCCAATCCCGCTTATCAGCAAGTCGCCAAAGTTATTGTTGACAAGGCAGGCAATTTGTCTGAAGCTGAAAGAAAGGCACTCAGAGGCCTTCTTGACGGTTTTGACGGCCAGCCTCAACTTTCTTTCCCATGCTACACAGTCACTGTTGATTACTCGGCCTCGGTCGAGCAGATGATCAAAGCTGGCAAGTTCGACTGGTTCAACGACGATGTTACTTCCCGCCACTTTCCCTCCAACGAGAAAGGTGTGGCTGAAGTGCTTGTCTACCTGGTCAACTTCAACCGCGACATCAGTAGCGAAGATGCAGTCAAGGAACTGGATCGCCAAGGTCTACGCCCCGCTACGCTCAGAGAGCTTCTGGCTCTCGGCGTTGCTCAGCCTGATCTCCAGCGGAACAACCCGATCGTTCGACGGCCGTGGGTCGTCTCGTTTCCTCTACCTCGATTGGTGGGGTGGTGGCTGGCTTTCGGATTGGCGGTTTGCCGCTGTCCGCAAGTAAGTCACTTGGAACCTTAAACTCTTTAATACTTTTGGTTCCTTTGACCCTTTGTCACTTTTTCCCCTTGGCCTCCCGATTGAATCGGGAGGCCTTTCTTTTATGTCTTTACCC
>LCIE01000017.1 GCA_001000865.1 Candidatus Collierbacteria bacterium GW2011_GWC2_44_18
GGGATGTAAAAGGATGTCAGGACAATGCTGATGATGTACGACAATATAGCCGATGAGTAACCGCCTATTTTGCGGGCAACCAAACCACCGAAAATGTCGGCGATTGCCCATCCAATGGCGGTGATAATGGCAAAAATGATCGGTGTCATTTATTTATTGTAGCAATGTAAAATAATTAGGTGAAGAGAAATATTAGCATCGCTTACTTTTTGTCCTTTGCATTCCACAGTTGGTTTTGGTTGGGGAACTGGATATTTTATTACCTGAGTTTTGGAAACTATACGACGGTGGCATTGCTGGACTCCGGTGCCGTAATGACCGGACTTCTTTTTGAAATACCTACCGGCGCTTTGACTGACTTGATTGGCAAGAAGAAGACCTTGATGCTGGCTTTTTTACTTCAAGGGGTGGGCTGTCTTCTGATGGGTATCTCTAGTAGCTTTTGGATGTTGGCGCTATCTCTTTGGATATTTGTTTGTATTGGTGGAGCTTTTTATTCCGGTACCATGGAAGCTTTGGTATATGATAGTCTGAAAAGTATGGGTGAGGAGGGTTTATACGAGAAAAAGATTGGAGCTGTGGGAGCGACCAAACTTTGGTCTATGGCGATATGTGGAATTATCGGTGGACTACTGTATTACATATCACCCGGTTTGCCATACATCTTGAATGGGATATTTTGTTTGATTGGATTCGTAGTTTGCGCGTGGATAGTTGAGCCGGTGATAGATACAGAAAAGTATACATTGAGGAGTTTCTTTGTTCAGAACTCTCTAGGGGTTAAGACGTTATTTAAGAGTTCGTATATGAAGAAGATATCGTTGTATTTGGTGACAACCGGAGGTCTATCCATCGTAGTTTATAACTTATTGGATGACTTGTTGGCGGTTGAATATGGCTACTCCCCTTTTGGGATCAGTGTTCTTTTTTCCATTGCTTGCTTGGTTGCCGGATTTGCATCGATGTATGTTCCTCGAATGAAAATACAGTTTGATGAAAGGAAGATTCTGATTATCTCGATGGTGGTTATGGCGTTTGTGTTAATGCTCTCCCCCATAATTGGAATGATTCTATCCGGTGTGTTACTTATGGTTAGAGTGATAATGGAGGTGATCTATGATAATGCGAGTTCGACGGTTATCAATAGAAATACCGATTCGAGTGTTCGGGCCACCACACTTTCATCTCTGAGTTTACTTAGAAGTCTTCCTTATGCTATCGGGGGCTCATTTATAGGTAGTGCCGTCCAAATGGTAGGAGGGGCCAAGAACTTTTCAATGTGGTTTGGATTGGCTCTGATGTTCGTTACAATTATTCTGGGAGCGAGGATTGAAAGAAATAAAAAGGACCCCTCTTCGGTCAACTATGGGATAGACTAACACATGTCGACCAGCATGGGGAGAACCTCGATGCAGGGTGTGCCCCAGCTGTGGTTTTTGAGAATAAATTCGTGGATTTTCTCAAGATTCGCTTTGGTGGTTTTTAGACTTAAAAGAACAATGTCGGATCCATGAACGCCGTCCTCCACGTACATAAGATGTACCCCTTCTTGAATCTTGGCTGTACCGCACAGTTCTTGCTCGAGCATTTCGGTACAAAGTCGAATCCCCTCTTTTTTGGTTGGGCAAGGAATGTTAATGATAATAGGGTCTAGATCGGACATGTAATTATTATATGCTGGGTTGGGGTAGGTGCATAGTTGGTAAAAAGCCCTCTCGAGTGAGAGGGTTGGGTGGTGATCCCTTTTTCGTTGTTTCCGGTTTGGTCAGGGTTTTGACAAGGATGTGATCGTTAAGATTGTTCGCTGGTTGGGGGAGATCTTGAGATCTTTGACTGCTTGACGCCGTAGCGCCAACGCTTCTTTTTTAAGCTTGGCCATGTTTTTAGTGGTACAAATTGCTTGAACGGTTTTGGCAGCATTCGAAATAGCCACTTTCAGCCATTTTTCGGAGATTTGATCCGGCAAAAACTTGTTTTTTGACCGGATTAATCCTCCACCACAAATATCGATGTTTTTGGTGACGCTGTAGTCGACGTAGCCGTGAACCGTTAGTGTTATGAATTTTGGGAAGCGTGGTCCATGACCGGTGTCCATGAGGACAATAACTTGACCGTCACCAACTTCGGTGGGGATTGCAATTTCAACACCCTGATAGTCTTCTGCAAAGCCCCACTGAAGTTTGAGCTTTTTAGTGGCCTTGTCAATAGCTTTGGCACAAAATTTAATCCGTCGATCATATTCTATGTTCATAATCAGGCTCTCCTTCTGTAAAAGTTCTGGGTTATTATATCAGGAAGGTGACGGATAATTCATGTCGCACAATAATTTGGTATGATGAATTGTGGCTAAAAAAGAAGTAAACGATTTGGGTCTCAGAATATTGATCAGAAGATACTTAAGCTTTATCGAGGTCGAAAAAAACTATTCCAAGTTTACGATTCGAAACTACTCGCACTACCTGGGGATGTTCCGCAAGTGGTTCGAGAAGCATTACGAACAGGAATATATTGAAAAACTGACCAGCGAGATGGTCCGGAAGTATCGTTTGTTTTTGGCTAGATATGAGACAAAAGAGGGTAAGAGACTCTCCCCTACTACGCAAAGCTATTATGTAATTGCTTTGAGGGCGTTTCTGAAATATTGTGCCAAGAGAGGAGTAAAAACTTTATCTGCTGAAAAAGTGGATCTGCCCAAACCTAGTGAGCACCAAATCAAGTTTCTCGATCGAGAGCAGGTAGAAAGACTCCTCATGGCTCCGGATACTTCAAATATAAGTGGCCTTCGAGACAGGACTATCTTAGAAGTATTGTTTAGTACCGGTTTGCGAGTTTCGGAACTAGCCAAGTTGGACATCGACAAGATTGACTTGAAGGAAAGAGAGTTTGGAATTTTGGGCAAGGGAAGAAGAATGAGACTCGTTTTTTTGTCGGAGAGGGCTACTCAATGGCTGGGTAGATACTTATCGGCCCGGACAGACCCATTCCGGGCTTTGTGGGTGCGCATCCCTAAAAGTGGTGATTGGGATCCAACGATGGGGAATGAAAAAGCCAGACTGTCGATTCGGGGAATCCAAAGAATCGTCGAAAAGTATCGAAGATCGGCAGGGTTACCTATTAAAGTGAGTCCTCATGTGCTTCGTCATAGCTTCGCCACTACCCTGCTACAGCAAGGGGCAGATCTGCGTAGCGTGCAAGAAATGCTAGGGCATAAAAATGTGGCTACAACCCAGATCTATACCCACGTCACCAATCCCCAATTGAAAGAAATCCACGACAAATATTTAAAGTAATCAAAGTAGTTAGCCTACGAGGACCATCCTCGTAGGCGATATGGTATAAATAATTATGCCAGCTAAGAATGCTATTAAGGAATATGAGGCTGGTGGTTATTACCACATTTATAATCGTGGAGTTGAAAAGCGAATAATCTTCAAAGACGAAAAAGATTATAAAACATTCCTGTCTTATTTAGAATTATATTTAATACCACCTGTTTCGGGTGATTCTGGCGTACAAGGACTATCTTTTAAGGAAAAGATTCCTCCATCTAGGGTTCTAAAAAATTATTTTGGCGAGATAACGCTGCTTTCCTATTGTTTAATGCCAAATCATTTTCATTTAATGATTAGACAAAACTCAGATCGAGGAATTGATAGTTTTATGAGATCATTAGCGACAAAATACGTTCGATATTTTAATACTCGCTATAAGAGAGTCGGACCTCTATTTCAAGGAATCTATAAGGCAGTACGTGTGATAGATGAATTTCAATTTACATATCTTTCAAAATATATTCACAGAAACCCCACTGATTTAATGACCTACAAGGATGGTCCTCGTAGGTTATCGGAGTATAAATATTCTTCGTATGGGAATTATTTGAGATTATTTAACCAACAATGGGTGAATACTGCTGAAATTTTGGGGTTATTTTCAGCTTTAAAAAGAGATTATTCTTATCAGAATTTTGTCGAGGATAGTGAGCCTGACGACATAACAATTATTTCATCATTAACGATTGATACTGACCTACGAGGATGGTCCTCGTAGGTCTTGTAGGTGAGGGTAAGGGATTACTCAGAATGTAGAAAGCTAAAGAGGATTTGGGAAAAAAGAGTTAATGAAAGTGCAATGCTCAGAATGTGTTCGACGGTTGGAAGCGTGATGTTAGATGAGCCTGCGATACTGACAGTATTCGGAGGGACCAGTTCATCACCAAAGGCAGGTCTCATTGTCATAATTTTTTTTCGGTCTGTTCTACTTAACAAGTGTTCTCGGTTTTCAAAGAGTTTAATGGATTCCGCAAAGGCCGGACTGGTGGATGTTTTTGAAGAGAATGATCGAAGGCCGGTGATAGGTCCGGTCCTTAATCGTCCGCATATATTTATGACACGGTGGATTTGGTTCTTTCTTTTGAGAAAGGCATTGAGAACGGCACTGCCGCCGGCGCTAGTACCAACAAGGGAGACGAGACACCCCTGTTGCGAGAGAGTGTCAATTAATGTCAATAAACCTTCAAGTTTTGGTTGAAATTTTTTTCCATCTAGCCAGCCGAAAGAAATGATTTTTGGAGTAAATCCGTGTTTGAGCCAATGATTAGACAAAAACTCCAATCCCCTACTATCATCACCTAGTCCCGGAACAAAAATCACAAAATGCTTCTGTCTCATTAATTTAAATCCACGACAGGCTCGACAATTTGGTCGATAATTTTTTCGTTTTCATCAAACATAAATGCAGCCAGGACCTTTTTTCCAGATAGGACTAAAGGCAACCAAATCTCGTCATCCCACCACATGACATGATAAGGAATGGCGTCTAGGTCGAACCATTGAGGCCGCATCTCTTCAGTTTCTTGCGGCTCACCCTGCCAGTCTCTGGACAGGTAGACAGAAACTTGTTGATTAAATCCTTGTCCATCATGGCTGTATGGGTGATAAAAGGTAATGAGACCAACGTGTTGTAAATCTTTGGGGACGACACAAATCTCTTCTTGTGTTTCTCGGACAGCAGCCTCAAGGACAGTCTCGTTCTGACCAGCTTTGCCCCCAACACCGTTCCACTTGCCAGATCCAAAACCTCTTTTTTTCATGGCGAGCAAAATTTCGTGGTCCCTCAAAAGTAAAGTGATGGTGACTTGGCGTGGCGGCTCGACAAGTCTGAGTTCGTACTCTTTGATGTTCATGCTATTCTTCTTCGGATTCGGAGATGACCGTGACGGCGACGATGCTATCCCCTTCTTTGGCAAAGCGCATAAGAATTACTCCTTGAGTGGCTCGACCGAGTCTGGGGATATTTCTGACCGGAAGTTTGATGGCCTGGCCTTGAGAAGTGGTGATAAGAACCACCTCCGAATCTTGGTCAACCAGTAGAGCTCCGGCGATTTTTCCAGTTTTATCGGCGGTTTCACTGACTTTGAGTCCTTGCCCGGAACGGTTTTGAATCGGATATTCGGGGAGCGGAGTGCGTTTGCCCATACCTTTTTCGGTGACGACCAGGAGGTCTCGGAACAGTTTAATTCTTTTGTCGGTAGAAACCGGCTCGGTCTGTGCAAATGATTCCATGGAAATAATGTAGTCGTCTCCTTTGAGTAGTATGCCGCGAACCCCCATGGTGTCTCTGTCAGTAGGGCGAACGTCGTTTTCTTGGAAGCGAATTGATTTTCCATCCCGGCTAACCAGAAGAATATGATCGCTGCCCGAAGTTTTATTCACCCAGACCAAACTATCTTGATCGGTCAACTTGATAGCAATAAGACCATTGCTTTTGATGTTTTCGTATTTACTAAGGACGGTTCGTTTAACGATACCTTTCTTAGTGGTGAAGAAAAGGCAGTCATTTTTGCTGATTTGTGAGGTTAGGGGCAAGATAGACTGAATGGTCTCATCCGTATCAATGTTGATGAGATTGATGATGGCCTGGCCTTTACTAATGCGGCTACCCTCCGGTAATTCCCAAACCTTGAGGGAGAAAACCTTTCCCTTGTTTGAAAATACCAAAAGGCGGTCGTGAGTGTTCGCGTTTGTTAATAGATGAATTTCGTCGGTGTCTTTGATGGTCATACCGGAAACCCCCTTGCCTCCCCTCTTCTGAGTTTTGAAAGTAGCGAGTGGCATACGCTTGATATAACCAGATTTGGTGAGGGTGACAATGGTTTCTTCAGCGGGGATAAGATCTTCTTCGGAGAAAGTACCCGGCGCGTTGGCGACGATCTTGGTTCTCCTCTTTTCCGGATAGTCGAGAGCCAGCTTGGTAATTTCGTCTTTGATAATTTGAAGTACTTCTTGAGGGTCCTTCAAGATAATTATCAAGCGATCGATCTGTTTCTTTAACTCTTGATATTCGGCTTCGATCTTTTGTCTTTCAAGAGCGGCAAGTTTGCGAAGCTGCATGTCGAGAATGGCGATTGATTGGATCTCCGAAAGGCCAAACTTGGACATTAAGTTTTGTTTGGCGGTGTCACTATCCGGACTTTTTTTAATCGTTTCAATCACTTCATCGATGTTATCGAGAGCTATGAGCAAGCCTTCCAAAATATGAGCACGGTCCATGGCTGTCTTAAGCTCGAACTGGCTACGCCGAACCACGACACCTTGGCGGTGAATAGTGTATTCCATGAGAATTTGTTTGAGGTTCAAAAGATGAGGAGTGCCGTCTGATGTCAGAGCTACGACGTTGGCCGGAAAACTTGTTTGGAGCTCGGTGTATTTATAGAGACTATTAAGAACGCTTTTGGGTTTGGCGTCTTTTTTGAGGTCAACGGCTACAGTAAGTCCATGACGATCCGATTCGTCACGGAGATCGGCGATGCCATCGATGCGTTTCTTCTTAACTAGCTCGGCTATGTCTGTGATGAGCTTGGCTTTGTTTACTTGATATGGTAACTCGGAGATAAGTATCTGGTAGCGGCCATTCTTCTTCTCGACAATTTCGGCAACCCCGCGAACAATGATGCTGGCTTTTCCGGTGGCATAAAGTTTCTTGATCTCATTGGTATCATAGATGATGCCCTTTGTAGGGAAGTCTGGACCTTTGATGTGCTTGCAAAGTTCCTCGACCTCAACTGAAGATTCCATGCTTCCGGCTAGATCATGGTAATCAGCCGAGACAAAATCCTTTTCTTCATAGTGTTTGGTGATCTCGACATGACTCTTATCGATGAGAGCTTTGATGGCATCAACGACTTCGAGGAGGTTGTGAGGAGGAATTTTGGTGGCCATACCAACAGCAATACCGTCCGAGCCCATAAGAAGTAAGTTGGGAAGCTTGGCCGGTAAGACGGTGGGTTCTTGCTGGGAGCCGTCAAAGTTGTCGATAAAGTCGACTGTATTTTTATCAATGTCTTCAAGAAGCTCACTGGCGATCTTGCTGAGGCGAGCTTCGGTGTAACGCATGGCGGCGGCCGAATCTCCGTCGATCGAGCCAAAGTTTCCCTGCCCATCGACTAAGGGGTAGCGCATGGAGAAATCTTGAGCTAAACGGACCATGGTTTGGTAAACGGCGGTGTCCCCGTGAGGGTGATATTTACCCAGGACCTCTCCGACGATACGAGCGGATTTTTTGTAGGCACTCTTGTGTGTTATGCCCATGTCTCTCATGGCATAAAGTATGCGACGATGAACTGGTTTTAGGCCATCTCGCACATCCGGAAGGGCGCGGGAGACAATGACGGACATGGCATAGTCCAGATATGACCGTTCCATTTCTTCTACAATGGGAGTGGAGCGTATTGTTCCCCACTGTGTCTCTTCATCGGCAACGGGAACGGAGACAGTATTTTCTTGTTCTGGATCTAGAGTTTTATTTTCGTCCATATTTGTTTTTTTATTGTGTTAAAGCTTTTTCGATGGCGGGGGAAATATCTTTTTTGCGGGACATCTTGGGACCGATGTCTAAAATATTCTCGACGACAGTACCACCAAAAGCTTTTTTAATCAGGTCTATCTCCCCTGCTCCATCAACCAATAATTTGGTGTTAATTTTTAGGATATCAGTAACAGCGAGAATAATGAAATCTACATTTTCTCTCTCTTTAATTAATTGAAGTGCTGACAATAGTCCTGCTTTGCGAGAAGTTAGAAGAATTTCTTGCTCGACGGTTTCCAGCTGACCGATAAGGACTTTTTTGCCAAAGTCAAATACTTTGTAATCATTTAGAACGACTTGTTCATCGGATAAACTGGCAACATTTGATTTGGCCCTGAAAATCTCGAGTGTTAGATCAGCAATGTCTGAAATGTCTGAAACTGTCGCCAGTTCTATGACAGCTTGACGGTCTTTTGCGGTCGTAGTAGATGACTTGAGACCAACCGTGTCCGAAAGTACAGCGCATAACATCAACTTGGCTAGGTTTGGAGGAATATTAAAACTGACTTCCTCAAATAACTGCCAGGCTACAGTGTTGGAAGAGCCAAATGGCATAATACAGACTTCTATGGGTGTGGAAAAATTAAGATTGACTTTGTGATGGTCGTAAATACCAACGATTTGTTCCGGATTCAGACCGACCAATCTTTGGTCGGCTTCGTTGTGATCGACCAAAATAACTTTGTCTTCCGGTAGAATGCTGGAAGCTGAAATAACCGCAGGTGGAGTCAAACCGAACTTTTCAAAAACAAATTTGGTTTCTGGATTAATGGCATCAATTGTAGCTGGGGTAGGATTTTCAACTTGGTTAAGCTTGCAATATTCAGCAAACGAGAGCGCGGCGACTACAGAATCCAAATCTGGTTTGATGTGGCCGATGATGTAGGTTTTCATGTATTAGTTGTGTTTAATTTGTATGGATCCCCGCATTCGCGAGGATGACACCGTGTTCGATATTAGATGTCGAGGTTGGCGCTGGTGGCGTGGGTCTGAATGAACTTCTTTCTTGGGGCTACCTCTTGGCCCATCAGCGTAGTAAAGACTTCATCCGCATGTACAGCGTCCAAGATACTGATGCGTTTGAGAGTTCTTGTGGCGGGGTTCATGGTAGTTTCCCAAAGCTGTTCCGGATTCATTTCTCCTAAACCTTTATAACGCTGTATTCCAACTCTCTTTTGATCCTGTGGACTTAAGGTAGCGATGTACTTGTCTTTTTCTTCGTCAGTATAAACATATTTATTAATGGTGCCATGGCTCACTTTGTAAAGTGGTGGAATGGCGAGATAGACATATCCCTTGTCGAAAACCTGAGTGGTGTGTCGGAAAAACAGAGTCAGAAGAAGTGTAGCGATGTGAGCACCATCGACGTCAGCATCAGTCATAATAATTATGCGATGATAACGAAGTTTCTCTATATCAAGAGTATCCCCTATCCCCATTCCCAGGGCGATGATCAGATCTTTGACACTTTCCGATTCGATAACTTTGTCCAGGCGAGCTCTTTCGGTGTTTAAAATTTTACCTCGGAGGGGAAGAATAGCTTGATGCTTACGATCTCTCCCCTGCTTAGCAGAACCACCAGCTGAGTCTCCCTCAACAATGAATAGTTCGGACATCGCCGGATCTTTTTCCTGGCAGTCGGCCAACTTTCCTGGAAGAGTCATTCCCTCCAAAGCACCTTTACGGACAACGGCATCTCTCGCCGCCCTTGCGGCCATACGGGCTTTGGCGGCCAAATATACTTTACCGATAATTATTTGAGCTGTTTGGGGATGTTCTTCAAGATACTCTTCAAGACCTTTTTTGACTATTTGATACACAGCTGACTGGACTTCGGCGTTGTTAACCTTTGTTTTAGTTTGAGATTCAAATTGGATTTCGGAAGAGCTCATCTTGATCCAGACAACTGCGGTGAGACCTTCTTTAAGATCGTCCGGAGTAAGGTCGATATCCTTATTCTTACCTTTTTTATCCTTTTCTTTATCGGTCTCGCCGGCAGTGATGTAGTTTTTCAATACTTTTGACAGAGCGGTTTTGAAACCGGTTAAATGAGTACCTCCATCGTAGGTATTGATGGTGTTGGCAAAGGACTCTAAATTGTCGTTGTAAGTGTCGGTATACTGCATGACCACTTCGACTCCAATAGGAATATTGGCCTCGGTGGCAGTACCGGCAATGTATATTTGTTCGTGGAGTGATTTTTTGTGTCGATTCATATGGGAAAGAAGCGACTTAATGCCCGATTCAAAGTAAAAATTAGCTTCCTTGTCTGTGTGTTCGTCGAAAAGATGAATAAAAACACCTGCAACTAAGTATGCCCTTTCTTGAAGTTTGGCCTTGATGTTAGCGTAGTTGAAATCGGTAGTGATTTTGAAGATGGTGGGGTCAGGCCAGAAATGAGTGAAGGTTCCGGACCTGGCATTTAACAGGTGATGGTGATACTCGGGAAGTAGTGTGCCGGTTTTTTCGGCTGAAATTTCCTTCACTGAAAAATCCGGAGTACCTACCTTATATGACTGTAAGAAAAACTTGGGAGAGTGATTGACGATCACGTCCATGCGAGAAGATAGGGCGTTAACAGCTGAAGCGCCGACTCCGTGTAGACCCCCGGAGGCCTTGTAGGCTGATTCGGTGAACTTACCACCAGCGTGTAGCTTGGTCATGGCGACTTCCAGGGCGGAGACACCACTAGGGTGCATATCGGTGGGCACCCCCCTACCATCATCGGAAACGGAAACGGAACTGTCTTTGTGTAAACAAACAAAAATATTTTTAGCATATCCGCCAATGGCTTCATCTAGAGAGTTGTCGACAATTTCAATTAAGAGATGGTGCAACCCCTTTTCATCAGTGCTACCGATATACATTCCAGGTCTTTTGCGGACCGGTTCCAAACCTTCGAGGACTGTAATATCTTTGGCTGTGTATGACATACGGGGTTCATTTTAACTCATGCTTTAGAATATGTATATGTTACCAAAAATCGCGGTAGGTTTCTTTGGTGAAAGAAAGAAATTACTATCCAAAATGTCGCTTACTGAAAATCTAGTGATGGGTTTTGAAGGTTCAGCGGCGAAACTCGACGATTTTAGGTCGTGGCTATATTCGGGAATAAATATCATGGCCTCCTCTCCTAAATACGCGATTATCATTTGGGATGCGGATAAGATGAGTTCTGAATGTCAAGCCGTTCTCCTAAAACCAATGGAAGAGCTGGGGAATGACATGAACCTCATTCTAGTTGTAGAAAACGAAAATCAGTTATTGCCGACCATATTGTCAAGAGGTGTGGTGGAATACTTTGATAAAATATTTTTGCCGGCAGACGTCTACTGGAACGAAGTGAGAAAATGTTGGAGTAGTGGCCCGGCGGCCTGTATTGCCTTTGTGGATCAACTGGATAAAGAAAAAGCCGTGCTGGTGATGGAAGAAGTCGTGAGAAAACTTCAAGCTAGCTTCATGACGGAGATAACCCCCAAAAGACTGTCTGTTTTGGACTTGGCTATAAGTAGTTTGGCCGAACTAAAACAAACCAATATTAACAAAAAGTTAATACTAGATAACTTCCTCATGAGATCGTGGAGAATCATCAGGGGGGCGCATTAATGTATCTTATTTGCTATATTTAAAGTATGGATTATCAAGAGAAGGCCCTGCTGGATTTTTTGATTTCTTCCGGCAGGTTGGCGGCGGATAAGGCCGAGAGCCTAAGGGTAGAAGCCTTGACGATGGGAAAAAATTTGGCTGACTTGCTAATGGAAAGAAGGATTATCAACGAAGAAGATTTGTCTCAAGCGAGGGCAAAAGCACTCAATATCCCCTATTTTTCCGAGAATAAAGTTTCCATTAGTCCAGAATTACTATCTCTCGTTTCGGTGGACTTAGCCAAAAACTATCAAGTGGTTCCTTTTGATTTGGATAAACATGCGGGTACTTTGAGTATGGTGATGGTCAAGCCGGAAGAGTTATCAACAGTTGATTTCTTTCAGAAAAGAACAGGTTATAAAATCAAGTCCTATCTAACATCAAAAGAAAACTTTGAGAATTTGATAAACAATGTTTACAGTCAAAGTCTTTCCGGCGAAATATCGGGAGTTCTCAGCAGAGGGAAAGAACAGGCGGAAGAAACTGGAATAAGACTGGTGACTGCCGATACCATTTCACAGATAATCAAGGAACCGAAGATCGTCGAGATTGTGAGAAAAATTCTGAAACATGCGATTCGTTTGAGAGCTTCAGATGTTCATATCGAACCCCAAGAAAATATTACCCGAGTGAGATATCGAATCGACGGAATATTGGAAGAGAAACTAAGCTTGGATAAGGATTATCACGCTGCCTTGGTTTCCCGTATCAAAATCCTAAGTGGTATGAAGATTGATGAAAAGAGAATTCCGCAGGACGGACGTTTTAATTTTAGTTCAGAGTATGGTGAAGTGGATTTGCGTATTTCTTCTCTGCCGACTGTTAACGGAGAGAAGATCGTAATGCGTCTTTTAAAAAAATCGGAGAAAGTGCCGACGCTATCAGAACTTGGTATCAGAGCGAAAGCTTTGGCAACACTTGAAGAAGCGATTCATATTCCGCACGGCATTATTCTATCAACTGGACCTACCGGGTCAGGTAAAACGACTACTCTTTATTCTTTGTTAACCATGATAAATAGTCCGAAAGTGAATATTGTGACGCTTGAGGATCCGGTGGAGTATCAAATGAATGGTGTTAATCAGGTCCAGGTTAATCCGCAGGCAGGTCTTACTTTTGCTTCTGGACTCCGTTCTTTTCTTCGTCAAGATCCGAATATTATTATGGTGGGTGAAATTCGTGATGAAGAAACTACCCAGCTAGCGATCCAAGCGTCCCTAACCGGACACTTGGTATTTTCGACTGTTCATACGAATTCATCTTCCGGAGCTCTTCCCCGTCTGTTGGACATGGGAGCAGAACCCTTTCTTTTGGCTTCGTCAATGACTGCTGCAATTGGGCAACGAGTCTTAAGGAAGATCTGTGACAATTGCAAACAAGCTTACGCACCTGAACAGTCAGTGATTGATGATATTCAGCAAGTGCTAGGAAAAATGCTGGATGGTTGGCTAAAATCCAGCTCCGATAAAAATGTTCAAGCCAATAAGAACAATGTTCCCTTCATGCTTTATAAAGGCTCCGGCTGTGAGAAATGCGGAGACTCCGGGTATTATGGGCGAATTGGAATTTATGAGGTGCTTCGAGTATCAGAGAAAATAGCCCGCTCAATATTGGAGCGAGCGGATGCCGCCACTATCGAAAAACAAGCCATGGATGATGGTATGATTATTATGAAGCAAGATGGCTACTTAAAAGTGCTTGAAGGCATTACTACCTTGGAAGAAGTTATTAGAGTGGCTCAAGTATAGATAAAAAAATGGATAAAGCATCTGAACTAATGCAACAAATATTATTGGCTGGGTCCGAAATGGGGTCCTCAGACATACATCTGGTAGCCAACAATCCCCCGATTTTCCGTACCATAGGAAAGCTGGAATCTTATAAATCGGCAGGAGTAATTGACTCAGAAATGCTGATGGCCATGATCAGCAGTGTGATGAACCAAAACCAAAAAGAGTTGTTTCTTAGAGATTTCGACCTGGATTTTTCGATCCACGTGCCGGGAAAGGCCAGATATAGAGCCAATGCTTATTTTCAGAAAGCGACTCCGGCGATTTCCCTGCGCTTTATTCCCGACAAGATACCGACGATTGCGGATCTGGGTTTACCGGAAATTTGTCACTCATTCGCCAAACTAAAACAAGGATTTATTCTGGTGACCGGACCGACCGGTTCGGGCAAGTCGACCACTTTAGCGGCGGTCATTGACGAAATAAATACAAATCGTGCAGAACATGTGGTAACCATAGAAGACCCAATTGAATTTGTGCACGAAAACAAGAAGTCGTTTATCAGCCAGAGGGAGCTTGGTGGGGATACTAAAAGCTGGAGCAATGCCTTGAAATCGGTGTTAAGAGAAGATCCCAATGTGGTTTACATCGGGGAGATGCGCGATCCAGATACTATGCAGGCGGCTATGACAGTAGCAGAGACGGGTCACTTGGTGTTCGCCACACTTCACACGAATTCTGCAGCTCAATCAATTGAAAGAATCGTAGACAGTTTTCCCGAGGAGCAACAAGCCCAAGTAGTGTTACAGTTATCGATGGTTCTTGAAGCAGTGCTTTCTCAACGGCTTGTTCCCACCGTTGGAGGCAAACGAGTGGTGGCTTCCGAAATAATGGTAGTAACTCCTGCTGTTCGAAATAATATCCGTGAAGGAAAAACATTTCAGATTGACAATGTCATACAGACTAGTGGTAACTTGGGCATGAAGCTCATGGAAAACAGCTTGTCTGAACTGGTGAATAAAAATATAATCGATAGATCTGTAGCACTTGAGTATGCTATCCGGCCGTCTCTATTAGATAAATTGTTGGGAGGGAGATAGTGATGAAAACTTTTCAATACAAAGTAGCTGACAGAGAAGGAGTCCCCTCTTCCGGTGTTTTGGATGCGGTTGATGAAAAACAAGCTGCCAATGTATTGCGAAGCAAGGGGCTATTGATTACCGGCCTGTACGAAGCCGATCAATTAAACATCGAAGTTATGATGGGGAGATTCTCTAAACCGAAACCGGATGAGATCACCAATTTTACCCGTCAAATGGCCACCATGATTGGATCCGGCTTGCCTTTGGTGGAAGCATTGAAAATATTGAAAAATCAGTCAGGTACCAGTATGAAACCAATTTTAGAAAAGATTTTGGCGGAAGTAGAAGGCGGTTCCACCTTGGCCGATGCAGTAGAGAGTTCGGAAGGAGGATTTTCTGCTGTTTACATAGCCATGGTGAGAGCGGGAGAGTCTGCTGGAGTGTTGGATCAAGTGATGGGAAAACTAGCCGATACGCTGGACAAGCAGCGGGAATTTAAAAGCAAGACCAAAGGAGCGATGGTCTACCCAACGATTATTTTTTTCGCGATGATTGCCATTGCTTCGATTATGATGGTTTTTGTAGTGCCGAAGCTCACAGCGATGTATCAGGATTTTGGAGCGGAATTACCCGGTCCAACAAAAATTCTGATGGGGATAAGCGATTTTGCTGTTCATTATTGGTATGTGGTTTTTATAGTATTGGTGGTGGGGGGGGTGATTTTTTCTAATTGGTCTAAAACCGAGGTAGGAGGTTTGATGGTAGAGCAATTAACTTTTAAAATCCCGATTTGGGGAAAGCTGAAAAAGGATATCATATTGACTGAGTTTGCCAGAACAATTAGTGTCTTGTTGGCTGCGGGTATTCCGATTTTGGATGCATTGAATATTGTGTCAAATACGTTGGGGAGCCGTATATATTCCGCTGGGATAAAGCAAGCGGCTGTTTTTGTCGAAAAAGGAGTGAGTCTCGCTGAGTCGATAACACGCCTAGAAATGTTCCCACCGATTTTATCCCAAATGATTTCTGTGGGAGAAGAAACTGGAAAACTGGATTCCGTTCTGGTCAAATTGGCAGTCTTTTATGAATCCGAAAGTGAAATAAAAATTAAGGCTTTAACTACGGCGATAGAGCCGTTAATTATGATTATCATGGGAATTGGAGTAGGTTTCTTGGTGATTGCCGTGATTATGCCTATCTATAACTTGACAAGTCAGTTTTAATGATTCATAGTTTATTAAGGTCTTAAAGAACTAATTATTTAACAAATAAAAAAATGAAAAGAATAAACAAAGGCCGTGCCTTCCGGCAGGCAGGTTTCACCTTGATGGAGTTGTTAATAGTCATTGGTGTGCTGGGTATCTTGGCCGCCGGACTTCTGGCCGCTATTGATCCGTTTGAACAGCTGAAGAAAGCTCGTGATACTAATAATAGAAGTGCGGCGATCGAATTCCTTGGATCTTCACAAAGATATTACGCTACTCACGGCTACTTGCCCTGGTACAAAATGACCGGAGCGGCATATGATTGTCTGACTACTGTGGCTCCACTTAGAACAGCAGATACGACTTCTCCTTGGGCGGCGGTGGCTGTCAGTAAATCGGGAGGTTCTGGTGATACTGTCATGAAAACATGTATAGATAGTACTTTATTAGTTGATGGGGAAATTAAGACTACCTTCTTTGAAGGGTTGGCTACAACCTTGTATATAACTTCAGGAAGTCCCACTAAAGTGATGGTTTGTTTTCCTCCAGAGGGAAAGTCCAATTTAGCTGATGAATCGTCGAAGTATGTCTATAATTCAACCAATAAGGAGGTGTCTCTTGTTGCGTGTACAGCAGCAGATAAAACAGCGGGTAATTGTCTCCAATGCTTTGAATAACGAAGGGTAAATTTAGTAAGAGTAAAGACCCCGTCGTTTGGCGGGGTTTTGTTTTGTCATTGCGACCTGCCTGCCGGCAGGCAGGTCGCGATGACGAACATATTTTTCGAGGCTAGATATGATGTATCATTACTGTATGATTCTGGTAATTATTTTTTTATTTGTCATGGGACTTGTGTGGGGCAGTTTTTTGAATGTGGTCATTTGGAGAATGTCTCATGGAAAATCAATCGCCGAGGGTAGGTCGATCTGCCCTAAATGTAGGCATATCATACCTTGGCATATGAACATTCCCCTGCTATCTTTTGTGATGCTTAATGGTAAGTGTGCTTTCTGTCATAAAAAAATATCTATCCGCTATCCCCTAATCGAGTTGTTGACGGGGGTCTTCTTTGTTTGGTGGTTTGTTGTGGGATTTAATTTCTTTAAACTAGTAGGAAGCCCCTGGAGCTTTATTCAGCCCGTTTTTTGGCTGGTAACGGGTCTCGTCATGTTTGCGATCTTGGTGGTTGACCTGTTGTATATGGTAATTCCTTTTGGTCTGAACCTAACCTTATTTTCTTTAGCACTCGCCTACCGTATAGGACTAACGAGCTTTGGAATAATGAATGGCACGGATCTGTTCCGGGCTTTGGCTTCTGGAGTCAGTGTCTGCTTGCTCTTCGTTATGTTGCAAATAGTTACTAAGACCATTAAGAAAGTGGATGGATTTGGTTTGGGAGATATTTATTTGGCTCCTTCTTTGGGGCTGCTGCTTGGTTGGCCCAGGATACTGCCAGGGATGTTTTCGTCGTTTGTTCTGGGGTCCGTGGTCGGACTGATACTAATTGGCATGAAAAGGAAAAAGATGTCTCAGTATTTACCGTTCGGACCATTTTTGATTCTGGGAACTGCCATTGGTTTGTTCTGGGGCGCTCCAATATGGAGCTGGTACATGGGACTACTGGTGTAACCTAGGGGATAAAGGGTTTGTAGTGTTTGGTGTAGTATTTCATTGGTTTGGG
>LCIE01000018.1 GCA_001000865.1 Candidatus Collierbacteria bacterium GW2011_GWC2_44_18
GCATCATCGAAAAGCAGAAACAAAATTTAGTAATAAGTGAGAAATTATGAACGATTTACCTGTCCAAGCCAATGCGGTTGCAGCAATAAGAATATCTTCACTTAAACAAGGGTTACAAGGTGACTCTCCCGAGGCCCAAAAAGAGCAGATTGAGCGATTTGCTAGTATGCGTAACATTAAGATCAAGAAGTTCTTTATCTTCATGGAATCGGCTTCAAAGGAAGTTCAACCAGTTCAAGAAGCAATTGACTACTGTGTAAATCCAAAGAATGGTATTCAGCTTTTTATTATTAAATCCATTGACCGTTTTACACGAGGTGGGTCATACATTTATGACCATCTCAACATGCAACTACAAAAACACCATGTACGCCTCATTGATATTTATGGCATTATCGGCGGTTAAGATGTAAACACTCTCGAACATCTTGGACTCTCATATAAATGGAGTGTTTATAGTCCCACGAAAAAGTCAGAAATCCTTGAGGCGGAAAGAGCTAAGGATGAAATGCGGGATATTATGACTCGTATGATTGGTGCTGAAATCCGCTATGTCCGTATGGGATATCGAGTCAGACAACCACCGTTTGGTTATGTCAATGAAAAGATAGAAACCCCTCACGGCAGAAGAGTTATTCTTACCCCTCACCCAGAAGAATCAAAGTGGATTATAAAAATGTTTGAACTACGTTGCCGAGGCACTATGTCAGATCAGGAGATCGTTGATGAGATAAATAGCATGGGCTACAAAACGCGCAAGCGATATATAAGGAATCCACAAGATCGTACAAAAGTTATTGGTGAGCGTGGCGGTAAAGGTCTACGGATTAAGCAATTCTGGCTCTATATCCAGAATCCAATATTTGCGGGCGTTAATTCTGAAAAATGGACAGAGGGCGGAGTTGTTAAAGGCAAGTTTGAAGGCCTAGTCTCAATTGATATCTACAACAAGGCAAACAAAGGCAAACTAGTATTATCGCAGGACGGCGATGAAGTTAAGTTGTGGAAGAAAAAATTACCTGAATGGCAAACAAAAAAACTAGTCAACAATCCCAAGTTTCCATACAAGCGAGTCATTATGTGTCCAGAATGTAGCAAACCATTATTTGGTAGCGCTTCACGAGGTCATTTGGGGAATTATTATCCAGCCTACCACTGCAACAAGCGAGGGCATTACTTCCGAGTACCAGCAAAAGAGTTGGAAACTACAGTTGAGGATTTTGTGAGAAATTTAAAATTCGACCAGAAATATATTGATGATCTGAAAGAGTATGTCGTCACCAAGTGGAATGAACGAGTTGAAAATAAAATGGAGGATGAATCTATCATTGATACCAAAATAGTGGCTCTGAAAGCCTCTGCACAGGCCTCAGCAGACAAGATTAAGTACTTATCATCAGAAGTAGCTATTCATCAATTGGAGGAAGAAAAACTAAAACAAGCAAAGATCGTAAATACACTAAATATGAACAACGTTATGGAGCACATCGGATATTTTCTGGAACACCTTGAAGAATTGCTGATAGATACGGCTAATCCACTCAAACGAGCAGCCTTCTTTGGCCTTATTTTTGATAGTATGCCGACCTATGCAGAATTGAGTTCTGGAACCCCTAAATTAGCCCCATATTTAGGACTAAAACACTACTTTGGGACTGACCTAGTCCCGATGTGTGACCCCGGCGGGACTCGAACCCGCGATATTCAGGATGAAAACCTGACGTCCTAACCACTAGACGACGGGGCCAAAAATTATATATATTCGACTCGAAGTCTTCGGTAACTTCAGGTGAAGTTCCTCAGACCGCGACTCGGCAAGATCGTTACGAGCTTGCCTCCGTCAGGTTCGAGTCCCTATTAATCTACTTTAACAATTTTGCCCTAAAGGCAAGATTGTTAAAAGTGGGTCAGGCGGGACTCCCTTCAGTAAATCTCTGCTGAGATTTCTTCAGGACCTGGCTCAGCATCGTCGTGCTTCCGCCTTTCGAGTCCGTCTGTCCATCGTACACAACATATTTTACCGCGAGGGTAAAATATATTGTGGGTCAGGCGGGACTCGAACCCGCGACACCCTGCTTAAAAGGCAGGTGCTCTAACCGACTGAGCTACTGACTACAATCAAATCATGAAGATTTTAGGCATAGATCCCGGTACGGGAAGGGTAGGGTGGGGGATAGTCAACCACGATAGGGGAATTGATAATTTCGTTGATTGTGGCTGTTTCGAAACAAAAGTAAATTCCGATTTGCCCGATAGATTGGTGAAAATTTACGACTTTGTTGAAAAACTAATTATAAATCACCATCCAGACTCTTTAGCTGTAGAATCATTGTTTTTCGAAAAAAACGCCAAAACCGCTATCGACGTGGCTGCAGCCAGAGGGGTTATTTTGCTTGCAGGTGAGAAATCGAAGCTCCCCATCTTCCAGTACACCCCATTACAAGTGAAATCTTCACTCACGGGAAACGGCAAAGCCGACAAGACCCAAGTTGAGTTTATGGTGGGCAAAATCCTTCACATAAAGGAAAAGATAAAGCCCGATGATGCCGCCGATGCCGTGGCTATCGCCCTCACCCACGCCTTTCGGGTTCGGTAAGGGTCTGCTAGAATTGGTTAATGATCGGTTATTTGGAAGGAGAAATAAAATTTGCAAGCAAGGGTAGAATTGTTCTCTTTGCAAATGGCATCGGCTTTACGGTATTTATTCCCCAGAGTCTGACATTTTTGGAAAAAGAACGGGCCAAGCTTTTTATCCATACCCACCTCAGGGAAGACAGTCTTTCTCTTTTTGGCTTTGCCACAGTCGAAGACCTCGACCTTTTCGAGCTTCTTATCTCCGTTTCCGGAATAGGCCCCAAGATCGGCCTAGCTATCTTTACGGTCACTAGTTCCGAAAATATTTTGAAGGCTATCGAATCCAGCAATTTAACCTTTTTTAACTCCATTTCCGGTGTGGGTAAAAAAACCGCTCAAAAAATTATTCTGGATCTCAAATCAAAAGTCAGTAAGGGTGACATCAACTTTAAAAATTTAGAGGGCTCCTCGGAGCTGGTTGATTCACTGGTGTCTCTCGGATTTCAAAAGTCAGAAATTGCCTCCATTATTCCCGATATCGATACTTCCTTACCCCTGGGTTCACAAGTAAAAGCCGCCCTTAATTTACTACGTTAATGATAAATCAATCCGAATCGGTCAGACCTTCAAATTGGCTCGACTTTTCTGGTCAGCCACAAGTGGTTAAGTCTCTTAAGATAGCTATCTCCGCCGCTAAATCGAGAAGTGAGCCGATGGAACACACTTTACTATATGGTCCTCCCGGTTTGGGTAAAACCACACTAGCGCATATCATTGCTAATGAGATGGGAGTCAACTTAAGAATTACTTCCGGACCAGCCCTAACCCGTGCCGGTGACCTGGCATCCATTCTTACCGGATTAGAGCCAGGAGATGTTCTCTTTATCGACGAAATTCACCGCCTGAATAAAACGGTTGAAGAAGCGCTCTATCCCGCCATGGAAGATTTCGCCGTTGATATTATCTTGGGAAAAGGACCTGGTGCCAAGAACCTTAGACTTGATCTCAACCCCTTTACTTTAGTTGGTGCTACTACTCAAGCCGGACGAATCAGCTCCCCTCTAAGAGATCGTTTTGGTATTGTTCATCGGCTTCGGTTTTATATTCCCGAAGAACTGCAAGGAATAATTCAAAAAGTAGCCAAAAGGTTTGATCTTAAATTGGATGACCAGTCAACTTTAGAGATTGCTAAACGATCTCGTGGTACGGCACGTATTGCCCTTAAATTGCTCCGTCGGGTAAGAGATTACACTCTAGTCGAAAATAACTCTGTCACTACTCCTGACAATATCAAAACTTCTCTAGACTTTTATCAAGTCGACCAAGAAGGTCTGGATGAAACTGACCGCAGACTTCTTCGGGCCATTATTGAACAACACCAAGGTGGTCCGGTAGGACTCGAGACTCTTGCGGCACTAATTTCCGAATCAATCGATACTATTACCGATCTATATGAGCCTTACTTACTCCAATCAGGTTTCTTATCTAAAACGTCGAAGGGACGGGTGGCCACTGAAAAGGCCTATAACCACCTTGGGTTAAAAGCCAAATAGTGCCGTATAATCTTTTTGTGCGTATATTATTCTTAATTCTAGGAGTTGGATTATTTCTCTCCCTTCCTCTGAAAGTCTTGGCTATTTATGATCCCCTTTCGGTCACTAATAATAAAATGGGGATCCACATTCTTTTTCCCTCCGAACTTCATACAGCCGCTCAAATGATTAACGGAGTCGACAAGGGATCTTGGGGATACGTTACCATTCCCATTCAATCAACAGACAGGAATCGAAAAAAATGGCAGGATTTTCTCAACCTATGTGTGGTGGAAAGGGTCATTCCACTAATTCGTGTCGCCACCACGCCCAACGGCTCAAATTGGGAAGAACCAAATAATTTGGATTTGGTTGACTTCGCCAATTTTTTAAGTGATTTAAATTGGCCTATCCAAAATCGCTACGTAATCATTTTTAATGAGGTTAACCGTCCAGATGAATATGGCGGTCAAACCAGTCCGGAAAAATATGCCGATATACTTAATAACGCCATCGACATCTTCAAGTCTAGATCATCAGACTTTTTTGTTCTTCCTGCAGGACTAGATAATGCCGCCATCACTCGGAATGGTGCCATACATTGGAGCACTTTCTTGACTCGGATGCACCGAAGACAACCGGACATATTTAATAAGATCGATGGATGGACGTCCCATGCTTATCCAAATCCCGATTTTTCAGTTCGTCCTGATCTGTCCGGCAGTAACAAAATCGACTCATTCCGTTACGACCTCACTCTCCTCAGAAGATTTACGACCAAAAAATTACCTGTCTTTATCACCGAGGCCGGCTGGTCGAACAAGTATTTATCAGATTCGCAGATTTCCTATTATTATCAATATGCCTTTTCCAAAGTTTGGTTTGATTCCAATATCGTCACTGTCACCCCCTTTTTGCTCAACGCTCAGGATGGACCATTTAAGCAGTTTTCCTTTCTCAACCAAAATCAAGAGCCAAAAGTATTTGCCTACAATTTGTCAGTCCTGGCGCAAATTGGTAAACCCATTTTTCCAGTCAGCAGTGCCCCTCCTGAATTGGCGGAGCAACCTATCGTGATTCAAGAATACGCCCCGATTTCTAATCAACCGGATCCGTATTCTGAGCTAAAAACGTTCTACAATAACGTTAAGTCACTATTTGGAATAATCGATTAATGCTGATAATTCACGGTGAAGACATAGTCACCTCCTACAACAAACTTACCCAGGTCATCGATTCATTCAAGAACCGGAACGTTGAGGTGGTTATCAAAGAGGCCGCAGAGCTAGATCCTACCAACCTCCGGCAAGAGACACAATCTACTAACTTGTTTGGTGACAGTAAGTGTTTAATTATCAAAGATCTTCTCTCCGGAAACAAAGCCAAACAAAAAGACCTTCTTGTGGATATACTTTTTCAATCCAGTGGTACAGACATTATTCTTTTTGAAACCAAGAAAATTTCTGATACGGTCTTGAAACCATTCTCTGAGGCCAAAATTGAGAGTTACAATATCAACCCGGTAATTTTTAAGTTCCTTGACCTCCTAAGACCTGGTAACACCAATAACCTTCTGGGTGGCTGGAATCGGCTTATGGTTCTCAATCACGAGCCCGAGTATGTCTTCTCCATGTTAGTTCGACAAATCCGTCTACTAATCCAAGCCAAGTCCGGTCCCTCGTACCTCAAGCTTTCTCCTTACCCCAAAAAACTGATCATCACTCAAGCAACTTTTTTCGATCTATTTCATCTCTTGGATTTACATCAAATACTTTATCAAATCGATAAAAAAATCAAAACCGGTACCTCCGCATTACCCATCGATCAGCTCCTTCTTCAGTTTTTCCTAAAAGTCTAGTACAATCTAGCCGTACGTACTTTAATTAAGGAGGCTCAACATGTGCTGTGGTGGAATATATTTTCCAACCAATCTAGGACTCGGCATTAGCAATTTGACTCCGGGAGATGAAATCATCATTCTCAAGGGTGAAGGCTATCCGGCCGTTGATAAAGAGACCGTCGCCATTGTTTGGATTGTGGCCGGTTTCTCTGCACTTTGCAATGATGGTACCGCGATTTCCTGCCTCAGCAATACGGATATTACTACTACAGGCAGGCATTTCGAACAGTTTGAGATCTCCGAAGCCGCCAAGCAGATGGAGGCGGAGGCCGAAGCTCGTCGGATCGAACAGGATAAACTTTTTGCTGAAGACGAACCGGACTGGAGCATTCCACCCGCCTTTGGCACCGGGCCTGAATAGACTACAATGCCCCGCCAATTGGCGGGGATTTCATTTATATGATATAATAACCCATAATTGTTCTTAGGTAGAGCTGTTAGCTCTGAGGTAGACTCGATCTCGATTGTCTAGCTTTTATTTTCCAGAGGACAATCGGGGAATTCCCCACAAAATATGTTTAATTCACGTCCTTCATATGGCCGGAGGCCTGCCCGTCCGGCAGGCGGGCCAGCTAGTCACGGCTTTCGCTCTTCGGGAAACAATTTCCGAAGACCTAATCGTTTTATGCCCAAGTCTCTTGACCCACGATTTTTTGTTTGCGCCGCCACACCAGTAACCGAAGCGGAAGCCATTATCAGACACGCATTCTCCGACTTCGATCTGCATCCCCAAGTTCACACCAATTTAGCTAGTCGGGGCATGGTCACCCCAACCCAGATTCAAGATCAGGCTTTAGAACATGCCCTGAATGGCAAAGATATTATTGGTCTCGCTGACACAGGCACTGGCAAAACAGCTACTTTTGCCCTCCCAGTCATTCAAAAACTCTTGGCCAACCCAAACGAAACCTGTCTGATTGTGGCTCCCACCCGTGAACTAGCTGTCCAGATCCGTGACGAAATAAGAGCCTTGGCTACCAATTTACCCATCTATTCCTGTGTTTTAATAGGAGGCTCCGACATTCGTCGTCAATTAGATGACCTTCGTCGTCGTCCCCACATCTATATCGGAACTCCAGGTAGGTTGAGAGATCTTTATAATCGTCGTGCCTTGAATCTTCAAAACACCCATACCGTAGTACTGGACGAGGTCGACAGAATGCTGGATATGGGTTTCGTCAAAGAAATCACCGAACTTATGTCATTTCTGCCCAAGGAAAGACAAACATTACTCTTCTCGGCTACTTTAGACCCAAAAGTTGAGGATATAGCCCGGCGTTTCCTAATTAATCCATTAAAGATATCCGTCAAAAACGGTGCCACATCACACAACGTAGAACAAAATATAATCCGTACTCATGGAAATAAGATGGAAGTTCTAAGTGATCTTCTCAGAAAAGAAGAGTTTAAGAAGGTGCTCATCTTTGGCCGCACCAAGCATGGCGTTGAGAAAATCTCTATCGCTTTACAAAATGCTGGCTTTCCCGCCGATGCAATTCATGGCGACAAGAGACAGAATCAACGCGAAAATGTCCTTAGAAAATTTAAGGCCAATCAAATCAATATTCTGATAGCCACCGATGTAGCCGCCAGAGGTATCGATGTCAAAGATATATCTCATGTCATAAACTACGACGAACCAGCCACTTTCGACGACTACACTCATCGCATTGGCCGCACCGGTAGAGCCGGGAAGCAAGGAGTAGCCTTAACTTTTGTAGAAAACATCTAATTCCCCCCGTCATTGCGACCTGCCTGCCGGTTTACCCGCCGGTAGGAGGGCAGGCAGACGTGGCAATCTATTATTTTGCTATAGTTATGTAAGAAACATAACTATGAAATATACCGGTTTAGATTCTTCAGCGGTTTTATCTTTACAGAAGACACATGGTCCAAACTCACTGCCTGAAGAGAAAAGGCTTCACCTTCTTTCGATTCTTCTTTCACAGTTCAAAAGTCCGTTGATCTACCTCCTTTTTGGAGTAATAGCGATTTCCCTCATCTTTCGAGAATATCTAGATGTATTACTGATTTCCATGATTGTTTTACTTGACGTAGTTATGGGTTTTTCTCAGGAGTATAGCGCTCAAAAAACACTAGGGGCACTAAAAAGAATCATTAAACCGCTCACGATCGTTCTTCGTTCAGGAATCCGCCAAACGATCGAAGCCTCCGGTTTGGTTCCCGATGATATTGTCTATTTAGGTTCCGGCGACAACATCCCGGCAGATGGAACTCTTTTGGAAGGAACTGACATCCTGGTAAGCGAATCGATACTCACAGGAGAATCGGAGCCGGTAGAAAAATCTGTTAGAGTCATAAACAGCCGGTTATTTATGGGCACTACAGTTTTGGCGGGAAGGGGAACGATGAAGGTGGAAAAAATTGGCATGCAAACTGAGATCGGAAAAATAGGCAAAAGTCTAATTCAGATAAAGGAATCTCCCACCCCTCTCCAGATAAAACTTGAAAAATTTTCCAAAACACTGGTTTTAATTATTGGAGCCGTCTCCTTTTTGATTTTCTTAATTGGAATTCTCCTCAAGCAAGATTTGTGGAATATGTTTCGGTATTCAATCGTCCTGTCGGTCGCGGCTATCCCTGAAGGACTTCCCATAGCAGTCACGGTTATTCTATCTTTGGGAGTGAGAAGAATTCTCAAAAAAGATGGCTTAGTAAAAAAACTTCTTTCCATCGAAACACTCGGAGCCACTTCTGTCATTTGTACCGATAAGACAGGAACTCTCACCGAAGGAGTTATGAAAGTCGTAAAGACGAGATTTAAAAATCATTCTGAGGCGATACGGGGCTTAATTTTCCTCAACACGCAAAGAACCAGCCTGGAAATCGCTATTTGGAATTTTCTCAAAAAAGAGTTAGGCAAAGATCCCCAGGAAATACTGGACAAGGCAAACATTCTTCATGAAGAAGCCTTTGAAAGTAACAAGAAGTTTGCCAAAGCCATTGTCAAAGTCGCTGACAAAACTTCCGGCTATATTATCGGCGCACCTGAAGTCATATTGAGTTTCTGTAACGAAAACCAAAAAGAAAAGAGGAGAATTCTTTATGAATTCGAGGACTGGGCCAAATCAGGACTGCGGGTGGTGGGGTTGTGCGAAAAATCTCATGCCACCATAACGAGCCAGTCTGGCTACAAATGGTCAGGCTTAATCGGAATTAAGGATCCAATTAGAAAAACCGTCTCTCAGTCCATTGTCGAGGCTAAGAAAGCCGGAATTCGGGTGATAATAGTGACAGGGGATTATTTACATACAGCTCTAAAAGTAGCCAAAGAAGTCGGACTCGACATACCGGATGGAGGTGCCATCGAAGGTTCTGAGCTTGACAAGATTCCAGCGAGTGACCTAAGAGCAAGAATACAAAATTTCACTCTGTTCGCCAGAGTAGTACCCACTCAGAAACTAAAAATCATCGAGGCGCTACAGGAAAATGGAGAAGTGGTCGCTATGACAGGAGATGGTGTCAACGATGGGCCGGCACTTAAGAAAGCGGACATCGGTATAGCCGTTGGATCAGCCACAGATGTGGCAAAGTCCGCCTCAGATATAATTTTATTGAATAGTGATTTCAAAACAATAGTGTCCGCAGTTGAAGAGGGCAGAGTAATATTTGCCAACATCAAGAAGGTTGTCGCTTATGTATTATCAAACTCATTTGCAGAAATCGTTTTGATTATGGGTGCTCTGATGCTCAGCGTCCCCATACCTCTGACTATTGTCCAAATTCTTTGGGTTCATCTGATATGCGATGGCCCACCGGACATTGTTCTTGGGTTTGAACCAAAAGAAACTGGTATTATGGACGAAAAGCCGCGAAAATTAATCAGTGAACACATTCTAGAGTTGCCAATGATCCTGCTGATAGTCGCTATTAGTCTAACTGCAGGGCTCACCGCCCTTTTTGCGTTTCATCATATTTTCAATGGCAATAATCTTAAACTGGCCCAAACAGTTGCTTTTGCCGTCATTGGTTCTATCGATTTGACCTACATCTTTTCCTACAAAGACCTCAAAAAACCTATCTATCGAATAAACTTATTTGATAACAAATATCTCCTGGTAGCCGTGGGTTACGGTTTCGCGTTGCTGTTGCTCGGTATCTACAATCCCACAGTTAACCGTTTGCTGGACACCACACCCATGGGCTTGAATCACTGGATATATCCTTTGTTAGCTTCACTGACCACCATTTTGTGGGTAGAAGTGGTGAAGCGCCTGAAGCCAAATCAAGCCTAAATCGACCATATTCGTGTACCATAGACACTATGTGCTATAATACCCTGTAGAGATCTTGCGTACACTAAAATCACGGCTTAGACCGTTATAGGAGGCTACATGTATTTCGATCCACTCATCCACTCGATTTTTGACAACGACTCATATGCGATTACTCAAAGTAACCAAGCCATCGACCAGTATGAATTTGTAGTGACAGAGGACCAATTTCTCAATCGTGACGGGACACCTTTTCCGCCAAAATTTAGCAAAGCTCTTGAAGAACAAATAGGCTATATGTCCCGATTAAAGGCGACTGATGATCAAATTGCTTATCACAAGAAAGATATGTGGTATATCAAAACTTCCTATTGGGGCTGGTTCAAAAATTTTCGGTTTGACCCATCAGAAGTTGAGGTTACCCAAGTTGATGCTGCCTTAAAAATAAAAATAACCGGTTTTGTGCATCGCACGGTGCTTTGGGAAACTCCTCTAATGGCTCTGGTCTCCGAGTTGTACTTCAAGATGACCGGTAAGAAACCAGATCTTGACTACGTACGTAGAGCTCAAGAAAAGGGAGCCACCTTCAAACAAAAATTAGCCTACTTTTCTGAATTTGGCACACGAAGGCGTTTTTCTTACGAGGTCCAAAAAAATGTTTTGAGTGCTCTGGTCGACACGGCCGGTCCTCGATCACAGGGCGGTGTCTTGAATGGTACCAGCAATATGCAATTGGCTCAAGATAACAATCTAACATCTATGGGAACCAATGCTCATCGAGCTTATCAACTTCATGCAGGATTATATGGAGTAAGAAGTGCGAATGAAAAAATGTTGGAATCCTGGGAGAAACAGTACGGCACAGCACTCGGCATCGCGCTTACAGATACCTTTGGAACTAAAGATTTTCTGAGGGTTTTCAACCGTCACTGGTCGATGTTGTACGACGGTGTCAGACACGATTCCATGCGCCCCATAAGGTCCTATGCCGATATGATTGTTGAGCACTACAAAAGTTCTAGGATAAGAATTGACCCTATGAGTAGGGTAATACTATTTTCAGACGGTATCAAAAGTTATGACGAAATTGACGAAGTACACGATGCTTGTAAAAATCGGATCCAGAGTCCTTTCGGTATAGGTACTTGGCTGTCAAACGACTGCGGACATAAGCCTCTTAGCATCGTTATCAAGCAGTTTGCCGTGTTCGATCCGTATGATGGTCGAAGAATTAATACGGCTAAGCTCTCTGACAATCCCACAAAAGCATCAGGCGACCTAGGTGCCATAGAGCATTACAAATATGAACTAGGCATCGACCACTAAAATTCACACCCTCTTCGGAGGGTGTTTTTCTTTTCTTTTTTTACCGTGAGATTGCTATACTGAATTAATGCAGTTAAGTCCGTATATTTTTCGCGGGTACGACATTCGGGGAATCGTAGACCAAGAGCTAACAGAAGAAGTAATCTATTTAATTGGGCGTGGATTTGCCACCTTCCTGACTGAAAGGCGAATTCGTCTTTGTCCGGTTGGACGCGATAATCGTCGGAGCAGTCTAGCCTTTTCCAGATCCTTTATCAGGGGCTTGAATGACGGCGGAGTAGACACGATCGATATCGGTCTTTCGTTGAGTCAGATTGTTTATTTTTCGTCCTATCACTTTCTCACCAAGGCATGTGCCATGATCACTGCTTCACACAATCCAAAAGAGTTTAACGGGCTTAAGCTAGGTATCGGATACTCAAAAACCATGTCCGGAACAGAAATTCAAGAACTAAGACAAATTACTGAAAGTGAGAGATTTTCAATTGGCTATGGACGGAATCGAACGGTAGATATTTACTCATATTATAAGAAGCACCTTCTCGGCTACTTTCACCTCCACAAGAAATGGAGACTAGTTGTTGATACTCTAAATACATCATCAGGCCGATTCTATCCACAAATCTTTCGCAAAGCTGGTTGTCAGGTCATCACACAAAATGAAAGACTAAACAGCAATTTTCCCAACGGAACCGACCCGACTGACATCAATGTTTTGAATGGCTTAAGTAAAAAAGTTCTTCGGACCAAGGCCGATCTTGGTTTCGCCTTTGACGCTGATGGAGATCGAATGGCCGTCGTTGATGAAATGGGTAAACTCCATTGGATGGATATCATCGTCACCCTTTTTGCTATCGATATTTTGGAAAATATTCCGGGTGCCACTATTATCTACAACAACCTTTGTTCCAAATCTGTTCCCGAAACTATCAAGAAACTCGGTGGAAATCCTTTAATGTGGAAAACAGGGCACTCATTTATCAAATCCAAAATTTTAGAGACCGGAGCCATGCTAGGAGGAGAACTTTCCGGACACATCTTCTTTATGGACAATTTTTTTGGTCATGATGATGCTGCCTTTGCCTGCTTAAGACTCCTTTCGTTCTTAGAGAAGCATGGAGAGACTCTTTCGGAAGCCACTTCCTCCTTTGAAAGTTATCTTGGTAGTCCGGAAATCAAACTCGAAGTGCCGGACAAAATCAAGTTTGATCTGGTGGAAAATAAATTAAGACATGAATTGGTCATCAGTTGGCCAGATGCCAAAGTAAATGACATGGATGGAGTTAGAATCGACACCGAAGATATGATGTCTGTTATCCGAGCCTCTCAAAACGGACCATATATTACGGTGAGATTTGAAGGTAGGAGCGAGAAGATCTACAATGAAGTCAGGGATAGACTTAGTCAGATTCTCAAAAGTTGCCCGGAAATCAACTGGGCCAGCAATATCAACGCCTATGCCCTAAATAAATAACATGAACTCACTTGACAACCCCAAAATCTTTCGCCTACAAGATCCGGATAACATGTACGATTCCCTTACCAAATTTGGACGCCAAATTGAGTCCGGCTGGCATCAGGCCGAGTTCGTCAATTTGAATTTTGATCCCAATAAAATAAATAATATTGTCTTTGCGGGTATGGGTGGCAGCAATCTCTCCGCTGAAATAGTCCGGTCACTAGCTCCATTTTTGCTTGCAATTCCCTTTGAAATGGTCGCCAATTATCGTCTTCCGTCCTATTCGGACAAAAAAACACTCGTTATTCTGTCTAGCTATTCCGGTAATACCGAAGAGATTATCTCTTGCGCTCAAGATGCATCTCAGCGAAATTGTCCAGAGGTTTGCATCACTGCCAACGGCAAACTCAAAGAACTGGCTAAAAATCAACAAATCCCCTTGATTGAGTTAGATGAAAAGCACAATCCCTCTCGTTCACCACGAGCAGGAGTCTGTTTGTCCATCGGTGCTCTTATTGGACTCCTTCTTCGCCTCAATCCCTCGGCCGGGAAATTCTTTAATCGTAAAGATATCATTCAAACTATCGAACGCGTGACTGACTTGGTCAATGTCCAAAAAAACACCCAAGAAAATCCAGCCAAGGCACTAGCCCTGAGGCACAAAGGGCTTGGTCTTATCTTCTTTACCGCCAATCATCTGACCGGCGTTGGAAAATTGTTCAGCAATTTTCTAAACGAAACAGCCAAAACATTCTGCGCCAGCTTCAGTTTTCCTGATCTCAATCATCACCTATTGGAAGGCTTATCGTACCCAACCTCTTTAAAGGATAATACTTCCTTTCTCATCCTAAACTCTGATGCATTTCCCGAAATAATTCAAAGGAGAATCCGCATCACCCGTGACGTTCTGTTGAAGCAAAAGTACCGGGTCACTGTAATAAAACCGGAAACAGTCGATCCTGTGCTTCAGGTATTTGAATCACTGGTCTTTTTGGTCATGTTTAGTTATTATTTAGGTATAGTTAATAAAGTCAACCCGGCTATCAATCCTTGGGTTGATTACCTTAAGAAAGAGCTTCATTAATGTCCACAACACCTGCCCTGGTACTACCATTTAGCAAAATAAGAAAAGAAGATATTCCTCTAGTTGGAGGTAAAGGAGCTAATTTGGGTGAGATGTATAACTACGGCATCCCCGTTCCAAACGGTTTTGTGATTACTGCTCAGGCATATCAATACGTTATTGACCACAACGCACTGCAGCCTGTCATCAGAGAAATTATTAGACAAACTGAAGTAACTAATCAAAAAGAACTCGAAAAGGCTTCAATCAAAATACAACGCCTGATAAATACCGCAGACATTCCTCAAGAGCTTATCACGGAAATATTTAGCCGTTACGAAGATTTAAAGCCTGGTGAAAAAAATCCCCTGGTCGCAGTACGGTCTTCAGCGACCGCCGAAGATCTACCGGACGCTTCATTTGCCGGACAACAAGAATCGTACCTCGATATCAAAGGGGAATCAAACGTTCTACAAGCAGTCAGGAAAGCCTGGGCGTCACTCTGGGGGGCTAGAGCCATTTTTTACCGAGCCACCAAAGGCTACGACCATTTCAAAGTCCAGCTCGCTGTCCCGATACAGTTAATGATTCAATCAGAAGTGTCCGGTGTGGTGTTTTCGGTCAATCCCGTCAGTCGAAACAAAAATCAGGTAGTAGTCGAAGCTGTTTGGGGTTTAGGCGACTACATGGTACAAGGGGTTGTCAATCCAGACCATTACATCGTCAACAAAGACACCATGACCATCCACTCTCGGCAATTTGTTCCACAAACAATTATGGAGATCATGCAATACCCCAGTGGTGTTAAAAAAATTAACGTTCCTAAGGAAAAAATTAATCTAAGAAAACTGACCGATGAACAGGTCATCGAAGTTGCCAAACTTTCAGCCAAAGTTCATCAGCATTATTTCTTTCCCCAGGATAGTGAATTTGCGGTGGAAAATGGCAAGATATATTTGGTCCAAACCCGACCGATTACTACGCTAGATATGGGAAAAGGTGTCAAACATATTTCCGAAGAGCAAATCCTAAAACTCTCCCAGGTTCTTCAAGGAGAACCAGCTTCCTTTGGTATCGGTTTCGGCAAAGTGGTAAAAATAAAAACCGCTAGTGAGATCAACAAGGTCAAAGAAGGTGATGTCTTGGTTACTGAGATGACTTCACCAGATTTTGTACCCGCGATGAAGAGAGCTGCGGCGATTGTCACTGACAAAGGAGGTCAAACTTCTCACGCCGCAATAGTCTCCAGAGAATTGGGTATCCCGGCAGTCGTTGGAACCAAAATTGCTACCAAGACACTCAAAGATGATCAGATTATCACCGTTAATGGTTCTACTGGCACCATCTACAACGGCGTACCTGAAAAAGGTAAGGCAGTCGATCAGAAAGATTTTAAGGAAGCCGAATTTCCCAAAACAGCTACTCACGTTTATGTGAATTTAGGGGAACCAGACCTCGCTCCAGTCGTTGCTCAAGGTAACTCTGATGGAGTAGGTTTGTTGCGGGCTGAGTTTATGATGGCTCAGATCGGTGTCCATCCGAAGAAAATGATTCATGACGGAAAGGAGAAGATATTTATCGAAAAATTAGCCGAGAGTCTTGCTAAATTCACCTACAGTTTTGGCGACCGCCCCATTGTTTACCGGGCATCAGACTTCAAAACCAATGAGTATCGGAATTTGGTTGGCGGTCAGGCATATGAGCCAATTGAGCCAAATCCAATGCTGGGTTTTCGAGGTGCATATCGTTACATTAGTGACGAGTCGGTTTTTAATCTCGAACTGGAAGCCATCAAAACAGTCAGAAACAAAATGGGTCACAAAAATCTTCATCTAATGGTGCCTTTTGTGAGAACTGTCGACGAGTTGGTGAAAGTCAAAAGGATAATTTCGGCATCTGGCCTTACAAGATCCAACACCTTCAAGTTGTGGATGATGGTCGAGATACCCTCCAACGTGATTTTGTTGGAAGATTTTATACAAGTCGGTATTGATGGAGTCTCCATCGGCAGTAACGACCTGACCATGCTTATTCTCGGCACTGATAGAGACAACGAAACAGTTGCCTCAGAATTTGACGAAAGGAATCCTGCTGTTACCTGGGCTCTAGAACATGTAGTTAAAACAGCCAACAAACATCACATTACTAGTTCGCTCTGCGGTCAAGCAGCCAGTCTTTATCCTGATCTGGTTGAAAAACTTGTCGGCTGGGGTATTACCTCTGTCTCGGTTAGTCCAGACGCCGTAGACAATACCCGCCGTGTAATAGCTCAAATCGAAAAGCGCTTACTTAAATAATATGTCCAAAATCAAGTCCGTCTACGCCAGAGAGATTCTCGACTCCCGAGGCAATCCCACAATCGAAACTACCATCTGGTCGGATACCAATCACGGGGCTGTGGCCTCAATCCCTAGCGGAGCATCTACCGGACGACTTGAGGCTGTTGAGCTACGGGATAACGACCCAGCCAGATTTGACGGTATGGGAGTGTTAAAGGCATGTGCCAGCGTAAATCAAATAATCAGCAAATACATCATCGGCCAAGATCCACTAAAACAAAATAATATTGACCAAATTTTACTTAATTTAGATGGCACCGTAAACAAATCCAAACTGGGAGCCAATGCCATTCTCTCTGTTTCTCAAGCTTGTTTTGAGCTCGGTGCCGCTTGTTCCGAAATGCCCACTTTCGAATATGCAGTTCAAAAATATGGTCTAGGCACTCCGTCGGCACTTCATCTACCAACACCTATCTTTAACATGATCAATGGGGGAAAACATGGAGCGGGAAATCTAGATTTTCAAGAATACCACTGTATTCCTTCCAGCCGGAAAAAATTTTCGGACGCCCTGGAAATGGGAAGTGAACTTTACCATCTATTGAAGAAGGTTCTTACCGAAAAAAAAGCGATTCACTCAGTCGGAGATGAAGGTGGCTTTGCCCCTAACCTATTTTCTAATAC
The DNA here is from genome assembly GCA_001000865.1 of Candidatus Collierbacteria bacterium GW2011_GWC2_44_18. Lineage (GTDB taxonomy): Bacteria > Patescibacteriota > Microgenomatia > UBA1400 > MFAQ01 > UBA10133. The sequence goes on from LCIE01000018.1 coordinate 17,053, forward strand.
AGATGCCATCGAACTGTTGGTAGAAATGATCGAATCCAGCAAATACAAATTAAATGAAGATGTCTATCTGGGACTTGATTTGGCCGCATCCTCATTTTATAAGGGAAATAAATATACCATTAGTGATGTCAAAGAATCATTATCTGGCCAGCAATTGGGGGATTTTCTGATAGATCTAGTTCACAAATACAGCTTGCTTTCAGTGGAGGATCCTTTTGAGCAAGATTCATGGGATGACTGGTCAAACTTTACTGGCTCAGTGGGTAAACAATTAATGGTAGTCGGAGATGATTTGTTGGTAACAAATAGAATTCGGCTTCAAGAGGCAATTAAGAAAGGGGCTTGCAATGCCGTTCTCATCAAGCCAAATCAAATCGGTACTATTTCGGAAACAGTTTCGGTTATTAAACTGGCTAGACAGAATGAAATGTCGATTATCGTTTCGCATCGGTCTGGAGATACTGATGAAGATTTCTTGGCTGACTTCGCGGTCGGAATCGGTGCCGATTTCGTCAAATTTGGCGCTCCTGGTCGCGGAGAACGAGTTGCCAAGTACAATCGAATTCTTTTTATTCAAGAATATCTAGAGAGTCTCAATCCCCAATAATGTCTAAAAAGGTAATTCTTTGTATTCTCGACGGCTGGGGAATCGCCCCAGACTCACCGGGTAACGCGATTGCGCAAGAAAATCCTAAGATCTTTAACTATCTTATGGATAATTTTCCCCATACCCAGCTGTTGGCCGCTGGTCCTGCCGTCGGTTTACCCGAAGGTATGGATGGCAATAGCGAAACCGGTCATTTGAATATCGGTGCAGGGAGAATCGTCTATCAAGATCTTGCTTTAATAAACATGTCCATAGCCGACGGTAGTTTCTTTACCAATAAAGCTCTTCTCGATACCGTCAAACACATCAATTCCTTTGGTTCAAGACTCCACCTCCTGGGTCTGATTGGCTCATCCGGTGTTCACTCTTTCAACGAACATCTCTTTGCTCTCATGCTGTTTGCTAAAAATCACGATATTAAAGAGGTTTATCTGCACTTAATCACCGACGGACGCGATAGCCCTCCAGACAACGCCCTGGAACAAATGAAAATGGTTCAGGAAGAAATTAATAAAATGGGTGTGGGGAAAATTGTTACTTTAATCGGTCGTTATTATGCCATGGATCGTGACAAACGATGGGACAGAACCCAAATTGCCTACGAGTGTTTGGTGGGCTCGGACAGAAAATTGGGTAACGATCCTGTTTCGGCAGTTGAAAATAGTTACAGTCACGGGATCACTGACGAATTTATCAAGCCTCTTGCTATTGGAGAAAACCCAGCGGAATCAAGAATCAAAGCCGGCGACGCCGTGGTTTTTTTTAATTTCAGAACTGACAGACCAAGACAGCTAACAGAGCTATTTCTTAAATCAAGTATTCCCAATCTAAGATTCGTAACCATGACCCAATACCGCAAAGCATTCAAAAACCCGGTCATGTTTCCGTCCACCACCGTCACCCACACTCTAGGTGAAGTAATTTCTGATAACCATTTTCTTCAATTGAGGGCGGCTGAGACTGAGAAGACTGCCATGGTTACTTATTACTTTAATGGTCAAAAAGAGTCAATTTTTCCTGGTGAAGCAAGACTATTCATAAATTCGCTGAAAATAGCAACCTACGATCTTCAGCCGAGAATGTCCACAGACAAATTAATTATTGAATTTTCTTCTTGTTATATGAAGGAAGATTTTCGATTTGCCGTCATCAATATCGCCTGTCCAGACATGGTCGCTCATACCGGTAAAATTAATGAGACCAAGGAAGCAATCAAAGCCGCTGACGATGCCTTAGATTCACTCGTAAACTTAGCCAAAGAAACGGACAGCTATTTGCTGATTACTGCAGACCATGGTAACGCCGAAGAGCTTATCAATCTTGAAACCGGTGAGGTGGACACTCAGCACTCAAAACTACCGGTTCCTTTTATCCTTTACCATCCCACCGATTACCATCTTCAGCTTCAATCCGGTAAGCTCGGCGACATCGCCCCGACAATTTTGAACCTACTGGACCTTCCCCAACCACCCGAAATGAACGGCAAAAACCTCATGACTTTTGTTCTTCTAGACTTATAATACACCCAGTCAAACCATAGCACCTTAACGGAGGTAGAATGAGTGTTCTAAATGCCAAACGTTTGTTGGTCAGAGCCACCGGTATAAACACCTATCGAACTATAAGAATTTCTACGATAGGGGATATTCTTCGTATCGTTCCTTTGAAAAATAAACAGCTTTGGCAACACAATCTCCCGGCTTTTGAGAAACTATTCGAATTGGCCAGGAAACATGGGGTGGTTAACAATCTTCTTACTTTCACGTCCTATCTTAAGCACTCCCTTGATGATCTTAGGGAAGACCGTCCCTTTGAAAATAGTTGGGACCAACTTTATCGACTTATCGCACTGGCAATTCACTATTATTTGTTGACGTACACCGAGACCATTACCTACGAAACCGATCAGGAATGGCATATTGGTGGTACCGATGAAAAACACAATTGGATCAACGACGTAAACTCCACTACCAGACTGATCGGCCAGATGTTAGGCGAAAGCCCTCTTCTCTTTTATTCTGCATAAATCCCCCGAGGGGGATTTTTTGTAACTAAACCAAAGACACCACTATTGTCGACTCACCTTTAAGTTTGGTATTTCTCACCATCTCCAGAATCTCTACGATCGAACCCCTAAATATTTTTTCCGAGACTTTTGTGAGATCTACAGCTAGACACATTCGAACGTCTTCGCCAAAATACTCCACCATCTCGCCGATAATTTTTTCAAGTCTCACAGTAGATTCGTAGATCACAATCGACAAGTTCATCGTTTTCGACACGCCTTTTATATTACTCAGCATTTCTGCTCTTTTTCCTGGTTTCTTCGGTAAAAAACCAACAAATAAATACTTATCTGTAGGTAGACCAGAGATAGCCAGAGCGGCACTTTCTGCCGTAGGGCCGGGCACCACACTAACACCCCATCCAAGAGCAAGCCCTTCGTGAACCAATTTATATCCCGGGTCGGAAATCAAAGGCATACCCGCGTCACTTACCAGTACCGCTTCCTCCAATTGATTCATCTCTTGCAGTAAAGAGGGGAGCACTCGATATTCATTAAAGTCATTGACGAACTTCAGCTTTGGCTTGCTGGCTTGAACTTTTCCTAAGGAAGTTAGCTTCGTCCACAAATTGCTGAACATCCTAGTGTCTTCACAAACAATAAACTTTGTCTCGGATAAAGTTTTTAGCACCCTAGACGAAATATCCTCAACATTTCCAATTGGGAGACCAACAACAGTAAGTTTCATAGGTCTATTGTAATGCAACGAAGTGTACAATACTCCCAGATAGAGGAACCTTAACTATATATTTTAAAGGAGAATCGATGGCATCAAATTCCGATCCGACATTTGTTCAGGAAACCTTTCAAAGCTTGGATTCAAAAAGAGTGAATCAGCAAGTCGAAGGCATGGTGAGGCATTGTATTAAACAAGGTTACAAAAAGATCAAAGGGGTCTTAGAGAATCATCTTGTGGTTCGGGATGATCAATCCACCCACATGATCTATCAGACAACCATACTTGCAACCATGAACTCCAACGTTGATATCAGTCAAAAATAATCTATTTTTCAGACCCTCCACACCGGAGGGTTTTTCTTAAGCGTATTTACGGATGACACCCACGCATTTGCCTTGTACCTTCACGTTGATGGCGAAAATGGGGGACATGGAGGAGTTTGCGGGCTCAAGACGTACTCGAGTTCTTTCTCTAAAGAACCTCTTGAGAGTCGCCAAACCGTTCTCCAACAGGGCTACTACAATATCGCCATCTTTGACAGCACCAATTTCGCACTCTTCAATCAATACAAAGTCATGGTCAAAGATTCCCTCTTCGATCATCGAGTCACCTTTAACTTGCAGAACGAAAGCTCTTTTCTTACCGGATACCATAGACGAAGAAACTCTCATGGTCGCATTTGGATCGGTCAGTGGCTCGATTGGCCGTCCGGCGGCAATGTAACCCAATATGGGGAGTTCTAGGGATGCCAGCTCTACACTAGGTCTATCCACCACCTCAATCCCTCGGATAACCCCGTCAAACTTC
>LCIE01000019.1 GCA_001000865.1 Candidatus Collierbacteria bacterium GW2011_GWC2_44_18
TAGACGCGACTTCCCGAAAAAGTTTGTTCGGGATCTCCAATCTTCAACGTCAGATTTCCACTTTCTCTCGTCGTGGAAAATGGCATTGGTTTACCTTCGTCATCGGTTACGAAAATATCGGAGACTGGGTTAGAGTAGACCAGTCCTTCCCGTCTGTATTTCTCGGGAATATAGCGGAAGATGCCATGCTTCTCAGAGGGCGAAAAGTACTCGATCTTCTCGGAGATAGACAAAGAGGTGTCCTGGTTTATCTCAATGACGGAATCAAAGCTGGTGATAGCTTCTTCCGTGGGATACAGAGCCATGACCCCGGGTACTTGAAAAAGGGACAAAATAACTCCCAGCCATAAAGCGATTATCTTCATATCTACCAGTATAAATCATCGATTGACACGATATGCTATAATACCCCATATAATTCGGAATAAGGAGATGTACATGAAAATTAAGGCGTTCTCGGTGAACATATATGTGGCCGTCGGAGTTCTCTTCCTTGTGACCTCCGGTGTAGGCTTCCTTTACTCTCCCTCGATCGGACCCGTTTTGCTGGTCATCGCTGGTATCTTCGGAGGCCTCTACCTGCTCGATCGCTTCTTCATCGCTAAATAGTTCTATTGCCTCGCTCACGCGGGGCATTTTTTTGTAGTCAATCGGCCTTTGGTTGATGTAAAATACCTGATGAACCAAGACTACCTTCAGGCCGTTAAGACCCAGTTGGACGAAAAAATCTTTACCCACTCACTCGCACTTCAGGCATGTATGTCCGGGCTCTATGATTATTTTTCCGAAAACAATTTACTCGGTACGGCCGAGCCTCCCAAAGAAGACTGGCTCTTGGCCGGATTAATTCATGACATCGATTACTCCGAACCCTTCAAAGCCGAACATCCTGCCCACACCAAAGAGGCTCTAGCCAAATACGGCTTGGACCTTTCTGACTCGGTTCACCACATCGTTCTCGCCCACGCTCCCGAGTTGACCGGCGTCAAGCCAATTACCAAAGCCGACTGGTCCATTTTTTGTGCCGACTCTCTCACTGGCCTCATCATGGCCGTCGCTTACGTTTACCCTAGCCGGAAACTGGCTGACGTCAAAGTTAGTTCTGTCCTCAAACGCTTTCTCAAAGAGCCCAAGTTCGTCTCGGTCTCCCTCTCGAAAAATTCATCGAAATCTGTCTCACCTCTATGCAAAAGATGGCAGGGGAACTTAGTCTTTAGCAAATAGAGTATAATATTGGCATATATGAAAGGAACAACAGAAACCAAAGACAAAGAGGGAGAAAAAGTTTCGGATTATTGGGAACAAATGATCCTGGATAAGGGATATTCAGGGATTATTACCGTCTTCCCAAATGCAGGTGAACTAAGCATTGGTGGTTCAAAGATTCTTGTTAGACATCCAGAACAATTCGAAACACATATCCTACACAATTCTGGATTATCACCTATTCCGTCAGAATCAACCTTTGGTTTTTTATATGGTATTCTTACAGCGGCTCCGCTAAAAAAATTTCCGAATACGAACAAGCCTGATTATCTTGACATCCTTTCTGTAAATGATCTGGGTGAGGTAATGAAAAGAGTCCCTGCCCATATCCTGGATTTTGAAGATAATCTGAGAAGTGTGTGCGAACAGATGTTCGGGGTGGTCTACGAATCAACTCGAGATGATGGTTCTGGCGTACCAGTGGCCCACCTGATAATTCTTCCTAGGACATATCTTCAGGCATTTTCTCAGGATTGCCTAAACACCCCCCAATTTTGTAAAGATTTAACAGATGTCTTGCTTAGAGGTGTTGACGAAGAGCTTCCACGACAAAGACCAAATTCAATCATGGTTTTTTGTGGTAAAAAAGTGAAACAGTTTACGCTCTGAGAATACAAACAGGTCTCTAAAACTTTGCTATAATACACGAAGAAAGCATTTGAGATGGCTTCCAACCATCAAGCCCTGGCCAAAGCGGGGCAGGCTGTCAGGGGTGAAAAACCTGACCGGGTCAGCCCGTTATAGCTAAATTAAGTATTGTTAAGGTGGCATCTTCCCGATTTGTCGGGACCGTAACGCGCAAGCATTTGCGTGTTTTTTGTTAAAAATTATCAAATATAAAATGTACAATGTACAATTTAAAATAACAAACACTCTATGTTAGACATAAACTACATCCGTGACAATCAAGAAAGCCTCAAAAAAGCTATCACCAACAAACAGTTTGATCCTACTCTCGTTGACAAACTGATTGCCAAGAAGTCGAAGAACTCCGTCGCCAAGGCAACTCTAATATTGCCGATCTAAAGGGCAAGCCATCAGACGAACAAATAGCCAAAGGAAAAGAAATAAAACAAAAACTTCAAGAGACGGAACCAAGGCTTACGGAGGTCGAAAAACAATACCTCGAGCTAATGTTTCAAATCCCCAACCCTTCTGCCGATGATGTTCCAGTAGGTAAGGACGAATCTGGAAATGTCGAAGTCAAAACGTGGGGAAATATTCCAAAATTTGATTATCCCGTACTACCTCACGAAGAACTTGCCGAAGGTCTGGATTTATTAGACAACAAAAGAGCCGTCCGGATTGCCGGCAGTCGCGCCTTCTTCACCAAAAATGATTTAGTTCTTCTGGAGTATGGTCTACTAATGTATGCCCTCAAAATGATGATCGGCGAGGGTTATACCCCCATGACAGTTCCATGGATGGTAAACGATGAAGCCATGTGGGGTACGGGCTACTTTCCTTGGGGTATGGAAGATCATTACAAAACCCAAGACGGTCAAAGTCTAATCGGCACGGCAGAAGTCTCTCTTACTGCTTTCTACAAAGACGAGATTCTCAATGAAAATGACCTGCCTGTCAAAATGGTGGGCATTTCCCCCTGTTATCGTCGCGAGATCGGTTCATACGGCAAGGATACTAAGGGAATTTTTAGGGTTCATCAGTTCAACAAAGTAGAACAAGTCGTGTATACCGTGGCAGACGAAGAAGAAACCAGGAAGATGCACGATCAGATGCTTGGCCACACCGAAAAGCTATTGCAGGCTTTGGGTCTCCCTTATCATGTCCTTCTTATGTGTACCGGAGATATGGGAGCCGGTCAGCGTCGCAAATACGATGTGGAAGTTTGGTTCCCTAGCCAAAATACCTATCGTGAAACTCATTCCGATTCATACTTTAACGATTTTCAGAGTCGCCGGCTAAACATCCGATATAGAGCCAAAGATGGTACCCAAAAATTTGTCTATACCCTAAACAATACCGTCGTCGCTACCCCTCGAATACTGGGGGCAATTTTAGAAAACTACCAACAAGCCGATGGTTCGGTAAAAGTCCCGGAAATATTGGTTCCATTTGTAGGGAAGGACATCATCAAACGTGATTAAGAAAATTCTAATCATTTTATTGCTGGTCCTCGCGATCGGCGGAGTAATTTCTTATGTGTTTTTGCACAGAGATTCTTTGGCGCTCATATCACCCCTCTTTGCCGGTCAAGACCAGACAGACAAAATTTCTCAAAAAGTCAGCCAATTCCATCTGGACTTCACCAAATCAAAAGAACTTACCACCTTAGAAAAAGTTCCTCGTTACCTCGTCTACAATTCAGATACCGGACTAGTCTACTACAGTAAGGGTACGGGTATAAGGATGTCCCCGGCTTCTTTTACGAAGCTTCTTTCCGCCCAAGTAGCTATCGATTTAATTCCTCTGGATAGGGAGATCACGGTTTCGGAAAAATCGGTAGACAAAGTTCCCACCGTATTAGGATTGAAGCCGGGTGAAGTTTTGTCCGCATCGGATCTTTTGCGTGGGGCAATAGCCACGAGTGCAAATGATTCCGCTCAGGCCCTAGCCGATGGCGCCGCTAACGCTGCAAAGATCTTTCCTTCTGAGTTTATTTATTACATGAATCAAAAAGCTCAGTTGCTTCAGATGACTCACTCACATTTTGCCAATCCGGACGGGCTAGATGATCAAAATCAGTACTCAACTTTGGAGGACATTGCGAAGCTTATAAATAATGTACAAAAAAATTACCCGGATATCGTATCGGCCGCGAAGTCTGATAATCAAGACATTCAGCAGACCGCCACTCACGGCAAATATTATCTGCCCAACTGGAACGGTCTTCTGGGAGTTTACCCCGGTGTCAGCGGTCTAAAGATCGCATACACCGAAGAAGCCGGCTACTCTACCATCATTACGGCGATCAGGGACAACACACCGGTGGTGGCTATTGTCTCGGGTACCGGCTCGTATCTGGAAAGGGATCGAGCCGTCGCTGATCTGTTGGACGCCGCCTATTTAACGAAGGGTCTACCCCCGGTCCGTGTTTCTACACTTATGCTCAACCGTCATTATCAAGTCTGGGGAGATCTTGCCCGAAAAATTCGCAGTGAAATAAAGCTCACTCATGATACTGCTGCAAAATGATAATTAATAACCTTGTCATTCCCGACCTGAATGGGCTGAAAGTCCCGATCTGGTGAGGGAAATCTATATAGATAACTCAATGTCACTTCGTCATTTATTCTTTCCTCAAACCCTCAAACTACCGGACTCCAAATTCAATCATCACATTTCCATCAACCTCTACTTTCTCCAGCCCACCTTGCATGTAGATGGTTTGATCGAATCCGGCGATATTCTGACTCATATCTGGAAAACCGGTATCAAAAAACTTATCCCCAAGTATTTCATTCCCAAAACAATTTTAATTTTGGGACTCGGTGGAGGATCAAATACTCTTTTGGTCAGACGTCTCTATCCCAAAGCCAAAATCACTGCAGTCGAGATTGATCCTTTTATGGTGGAAATTAGCCGGAAATATTTTGGTACCGGCAAAATAAAAAATCTGGAAATTATTGTGGACGATGCTCTCGACTTTGCCGCCAATTTAACACCCAATAATCACTATGATCTCATTCTGGTTGATTGTTTCGAAGGCAAGTACATTCCTCACAAATTGGAGGATCTGAACTTTATGCAGCAGCTCAAAGACCATTCCCGTTATACATTGATCAATCGTATCCATTGGTACGACCATTACTTGCCTACAATCAATTTCATGAGATCTTTGTCTACTCGTTTTGTTTTTGTCACCGCCCGTACAGTTTCCAATCTCATCATTTCCCTCGTTTGATTTAGTCATCGCGAGCAAAGCGTGGCGATCCAGGCATTTAGCTATATAATCATGTCTGTATGTTTTCATTTCTAGACTCCATTCTCAATCCTAATAAAATCGAGATCGATAAGATCAAAAAGATTGTGACCACTGTCAATTCCTTGGAAGATTGGGCCAAAGGTCTGAAAGACGATGAGTTCAAGCCGGAAATCGCTCAGATAAAAGAAGAGTTAAAAGGTGAAAAAACTCTGGACGACGTCTTGCCACAAGTCTTTGCTCTCACCAGAGAAACCGCTTGCCGCACTTTGGGTATAAGGCCTTATGACGTTCAATTAATCGCCGGCATCGCCTTTCATCAAGGCAATATTGCCGAGCAAAAAACAGGTGAAGGCAAGACTTTGTCAGCGGTACCCGCTATGGTCCTAAATGCCCTCACCGGAGAAGGTACCCACCTGGTAACTGTAAATGATTATCTGGCCAGACTTCATGCTGGCTGGATGGGTCAAATATATGATTTTCTTGGCCTGACTGTCGGCTGTATTTACTCCGGGCAAGGTGATCAGCCGGCAGTTATGTATGACCGAGATTATGTAGACTCTTCACATTCAGATCACCGCCTTCACCATCTTAAACCGGTATCGAGGACCGAGGCTTACGCCTGTGACATCACCTACGGTACCAACAACGAATTTGGTTTTGACTACCTCCGTGACAACATGGCGAAGACGCCCGAGCAGCTTGTTCAGCGCCCACACCATTTTGCTATTGTTGATGAAGTCGACTCAATTCTTATCGACGAGGCTCGCACCCCACTGATTATTTCCGCTCCGGACTCAGAAGCCACCGATCAGTATGTCCGTTTTTCAGAATTAATCAGGACTCTATCCGGCGACACCGATTTTGAAGTGGATGAGAAACAAAGAACGGCCAATCTTACCGATCACGGTCTTAGGAAACTTGAGAAAATCTTAAATGTCGAAAATCTATATCAGCAAGATTATCAGACTCTTCATCACCTGGAACAAGCACTCAAAGCTCAAACTCTCTTTGTCAAGGATCGTGATTATGTGGTGAAAGATGATCAAGTGATCATCGTAGACGACCATACCGGACGCTTGATGTTTGGCCGACGTTATTCCGATGGTTTGCATCAAGCTATTGAAGCCAAAGAAGGCGTGAAAATCCAGCAAGAATCGAGGACGATGGCCACCATTTCTCTCCAGAACTATTTCAGACTTTACAAAAAACTTTCCGGCATGACCGGAACCGCCGCCACCGAAGCTGAAGAATTCAAAAAGATTTACAACTTGAATGTTTTGATTATTCCCACCAACAAACCCAACGTTCGTCAAGATAATTCTGACATTATTTACAAGACTCAGCGAGCAAAATATGGCGCTTTAGTTGCCGAAGTGGCCGAGCTTCATGCCAAAGGTCAGCCGGTACTAATAGGCACTAAGTCTATCGAACAAAATGATGTTGTCGGCCAGTATCTAAAAAAGAAACACATTCCTCACCAAATTTTAAACGCCAAGAATCACGAGAATGAAGCGATGATCATTTCCGAAGCCGGGAGACTGAATGCAGTCACCGTAGCGACCAATATTGCCGGTCGGGGTGTGGATATTATGCTTGGCGGAGATCCGCAAGGGAGAGAGCTCAAAGAGTGGCAGAAGGAAGCCGACAAGATTAAGAGCCTTGGTGGTTTACATATCATTGGCGCCGTTCGTCACGAATCACGTCGTATCGACAATCAGCTTCGTGGCCGCGCCGGTCGCCAAGGAGACCCCGGATCTACTCGCTTTTATATTTCACTCGAGGACGATATTATGCGTATTTTTGGCGGAGATCAAGTAGGTCGTCTCATGGACTTCCTTAAAGTTCCCGACGATCAGCCCTTGGAAGCAGGTATGGTCACCAAGGCAATCGAAACGGCTCAAACCAAAGTCGAGTCTTTCTATTTTGATCAACGGAAACATTTGGTCGATTACGACGACGTTATGAACAAGCAGCGTCAAATCTTCTACGCCCGACGTCACAATCTCTTAACCGGCGGATCGGAGGCGGTTACCGCTCAGGTCGACCAAGCTCTAGCCAAAGAAATTGATTATCTTTCCAATATTTACGCCGCTTCCGGTATTGATAAAGTCGAAGCCGACCAAATCGGCAAAGAGTTCCAAAGTATCTTGCCCCTAGATCCACGATCCGCCGACTCACTGGAAAAAAATCTGGTTGGCAAAACCGGGGAGGACGTCAAAGAAATGCTTAGCAAAATAACTCTTCAGGCCAGAGCCGCCCAACAAGAGCGTTTTGGCAAAGAGGTCCTTCCTCAAGTGGAGCGATATGTTTTGTTGGAAACTTATGACGAGCTTTGGATGAACCATCTCGATGCTATCGACAATCTTCGAGACGGTATTGGTCTGCGTGGCTATGCCCAAAAGGATCCTCTGGTGGAATACAAGCAAGAATCTTTTTCTATGTTCGAAAGCTTATTGTCGCGCATTGATTCCACCGTGTCTCATCGCATATTCCGAGTTCAGATAAATATTCCTCAGCCGGTCCAGCGCCGCACCATCGAAAAATCTGCCTCTTCCTCTGTCATTCCGGGCTCGAATCGGCCGATGGTACCCGGAGGGGTAAATCCATCCCCGTCCGGCTCCACCAAACTCGGCCGCAACGATCCCTGCTGGTGCGGTAGTGGCAAAAAATGGAAAGCCTGCCATTATCCCGAACTCAATTAACCCAAATTAATATCTACGTGGAACAAATAACAGGTACAGATATCGAAAAACCAAAAGAATTGACTGAATTGGAAAAAGTTCTTGATTCTACCGACTGGGTCAGACTTAAAACTGAACTTGAGGATGAACTTCTACCATCAGGCAATCGGGGAACGTGTGATGTTGTTGGCATGAGAATTGCAAAAACATTAAGTGACGCTGGAATGGATATTACACCAGTTCCTGTTGTCGTTCCAGGAGAGACGGGAATAGTTTCACTTGAACATAGCCACGTTGCATTTTTATTGAAACTAGGTATATCAAAATATTTAATTGATTTCACATATGGTTTTTATGTTCCAATGTTATATAAGACAAAAACAGAGACAAATATTGAAAAACCCTTCGTTATAGTACCTTATGTTGGCGCGATTCCAAAGATTGGCGGAGTAGAAATGTATCGTGCAATGTCGGATGATATGAACTTGATTTTGGCAGATGGTGTCGAAATTGAGGAGAGCCAAGACGAAGATTTTGACCAGGAAATGGAAATGATGAAGGCCTCCCTTCTCAAGTCACTCATTGATACATACAATACAGATTCAAGTATATCCATGACATTTAGTCTGGATGATTATCTAAGAAATTATGGAGGTATCGATTTGAAGGAAGAACAAGATAGAATTCCAGGTGACATAAAACAATTGATGGTTGCAGAATATTTGGAGATGAAACTTTACCTGAAGGAAAGTACTTGTAATAGAGATATTTTTCGAGAAAGATGGATCAATGATCTAAAATCACATGAGCTAAATAAACTCGTTGAAAATTGCCACAATCCCAAATAGGGATAGCTAGTTCTTGTATACTTTTCCTATGAGGAAATTAATTTGGATTGTTTTATTACTTATTGCTCTCCTTTGGATTGCCATTGCCGTATTTTGGATCGGTCCAGACATTCCTCAAAAAAATTACGACTTTCCGGCCGCTGTTCCAATAAGTCCTTCCCGAGAAGAAATTCCCGTTTTAATTTCTCCCACCGTTAAAGTTAATCTCAGTTACTAGACGCCAGAGAGGGAATCGAGGTACACTGAATGTATGAATCCCAAGAAGGGGCTAATGGGTTTGTTTATCCTGACATTTTTTCTTTCCTCTATTGGGTTGGCTCTATTGGTACTGGACGACAAAAAAGACTTATCCAGCCGTGCCGACCTTGGTTTGGTTAGTAACCTCCTCCCTGCTCTTCCAGAAGGAATTTTTGTTGAAAACGATAACATTTGGGATGGCCGGTCTCAAAAACTTCCCGTGAAGATCCAATACAATCCTTCTGTCTGGCTTCCGCCTCAAACCGACACTCCGATCTTTTACCATCAAAATCAATCGGTAACTGTTAGGGTGACCTTAGAGAGTATCGACTCCGTCAAATTGAAACAAATTCTAGGACCGGACTTTATCGCCCCCAAGCCCTTCACGGGTTCGAGGTCCGAGGTAGAAGGGTGGTCTATAACAAGTTATTCATATAAATTTTTTGGAGCCGAAAAAATAGTTGATATCTGGACAAATTCGGAGGGGATTACCCTTTTGGCGGTTATGCCGGATGTCATATCCAGAAGAGATGTCGAAGATCTTGTTTCTCAAGTTGTCTCCATAGTAAGTGTGTCGGATGTTAAAGGAGTCTCTACTCCGGACGACTCGGCGAGACTAGCCGCGACGGTCCGCCCATCTGTAGTCATGATTTTAAATAATTATTGTGCTCAAGCCAGACTAGACGAGAAGGTTTATCCTTTCTGCCTGGCTCAGTCGGGAAGCGGTTTCTTTGTCAACAAGGACGGCTATATTGCTACGAATGGTCACGTAGTCAGCAATCTTCCGGAAACGTCACTTTTTTATGGAGTTACCACGGGAGGGCTCGATGGTTTGTTGATTGACTCACTCCAAGCGTATTTTACTGCTCTCACAGGAATGCCGGTGGAAAGGTCGCTTCTTGAAGTAAAAATAAAGGAAGCACACTCAAGTAAAGAAACCATTTATCAAATGGCCGCCTTAGTAGGGGATATGTATAAGAAAAATCTCATCAAACTCGAAAACACGGTCAATAAATATTATATTCAACTGGGAAACATCCCCATTCAACTTTCCAAAACCGGTGTCAATGTTGGTTCCGGTGTTGTAACAGCTACACTGATCGCCTCGGACTACGCCGTTCCGGATCCCACACTGGGATTCACCACCTCAGATGTTGCCTTACTCAAAATCAATGGTACCAATTTCCCGGCTCTGCCCCTGGGAAAAATGAATGATATTAGTGTCGGTTCCAGTGTGATGTTGATTGGTTTTCCCGGAGTTGCTATGGGAAGCAACAGTCAGCTTCTGGACACTTCTGCAAATGCGGAGCCGACTTTCACCAAAGGGGTTATTAGTGCATTCAAACAGGCCAAAGGAAACAAGAAGAACCTAATTCAAACCGACGCTTCGATTAATCACGGTAACAGCGGTGGGCCAGCGGTTTCATCGGAGGGAAAGGTTGTGGGGTTGGCCACTTATGGACTTACCCCGGAAGAGGGCGGTGGAAACTACAATTTTCTAAGGGACATAGCAGATCTCAAGGATCTAATGGCAAAGAATAGTGTCACGGAAGAAATTGGCGGCACTTACGACACCTGGAAAAGTGGTCTGAACAACTATTGGATATCATATTTTAAGCCCGCCAAAGTTGAATTTGAAAAAGTTATCTCTTTATACCCAGATCATCCTACTGTGCAGCAATATCTTCGCGAAACAAATTCCAAAATTGGTGGTCTTGAGGACAAAACCCCTCGGTTTACAAGGGACCAAAGAAAAATATATATTGGTATATCGAGTGGTCTGATGATCTTTTCTGTGGTTATAATTATAGCGCTCGGTATTAGTAATTATATTGATTCGAAGCGTAGACGTGCACCCGTAATTCTTCCTCCAAGGATGCCATTACCTCACCAACCAATTCAAACCTTTTAGAATCCTTTCGTTATAAATGTAAAATAAAAAATAGAAAATGTTAAATATATTAATCTCGGGTGGCAGTGATGGACTGGGAAAGGCTATAGCAGTCAAACTTGCACCGGCAAACAAGGTAGTTATTCTTTCTCACAACCGGGAAAAATTAGAGATGGTGGCGAAAGAAATAAATTGTGATTTTGTGGAAGCTGACGTCACTGATTTTTCTTCATTAACTACTGCTGTTGGCACGGTTTTAGAAAAATATCAAAAGATCGATGTACTCATAAACAGCGCCGGTATTTGGATTCAGGGAGATTTGGTGGACAATGACGTCGAGCAGATCCAAGAAGTTATCAGTGTCAACACCTTGGGAACTATCTTTCTCACCAAAGCGGTCCTTCCTTCGATGAAATCTCACCAACAGGGGAGAATTATTAATATTGTTTCTCAAGATGGACTTCACGCCAAAGAAAATAGGAGCGTCTACACTGCTTCTAAATGGGCCATTACCGGCTTTACCAAGTGCCTCCAAAAAGATCTTGTTAAAGACAAAATCGGGGTAACAGGAATATATCCTGGACTCCTCAAAACCGGACTTTTTGAGAAACAAGGAGCCACTAGGAATCTAGATACTGCGCTTGACCCGATCCAGATCGCCTCTTTCGTTGAATATGTTATAAACTTATCTCCAGATGTCCTTATTCCGGATATCAGTATCAAAAATATTAACAACCCAAACAATATGAACGACAGCGGCTCTCCCCAAATAGGACTCGATCTCAATCCTGATATGATTACCCCTCAAACTGGCATACCCCAAACAACGCCAGCTTCAGTTACTCCTGTCGCCTCACCGATTACTCCTGGTGTCATCGACATTACACCAGGTGCCGGTACTTCCGACGATCTTCATCCAGATAAAATCGAAAACATTACACCGGTAGCCGCCGTTCCGACACCCACCGAACCGGCAATTTCGGAAAACCCTGTGACAGACACCGATATTCATTTGGCTGATGTTGTTCCAGCACTTTTGTCAGATGCTTCACTTCCTGGCCCGATATCTGCGTCACCTTCGAAGGTAGAGGAAGCCGCTTCTGTTTCTGTGGAATTACCGCCTGCTTCTCCCATTAATCCTCTTCATGAAGACCCAGATCTTGTCAAGCTCAATAAATAATGGGCAAGGTTATTTGGACGACCCATCTTCGAGAAAGACTCCGGCAGCGTGGGTTAAACCCAGATTGGGTCGATAAGGCAGTTCGCTTTCCTGACGAGATTAGAGCCAGTTCGACGACCGATTCTCATAAGCACATCAAAGTCATTCAGGGCTATAAAATCGTAGCGGCAGTCAAACGGCAGGGGAGTGACTGGATCATTACCTCTGCCTGGTGGAATCCCGCCATGCCTGCCGGCAGGCAGGTCTATGGTCACCCGGCACTTCAGAAAGATAAGCGTTTCTTTCTTGAGAAATGGGTAGACAAAGCCCTACGTGCTCTGGAAAAATTCATAACGAAACGGTAATGTCATTGCGAGTCTCGTACCCGAGCCGAAGCAATCCAGGATTATTCATAATCCCTGTCTGCCGGCAGGCGTGGTAATCTCCGACTAGTTAGTCATGTTCAGAGTCTCTCCATCTTTCGAGGGAAATATTTTATCGGTTCCTGCCTTTATTTTTAAATATTCTTCACAACGCAGTCGGGCAAAAACTCCCTCTCTTTGTTCATTCGGGCACTCGGTTATGAGAGCCATGCCAAAAAAAGTCATACTGATAATTACCATCGAAAAAACCGAAACCCCTACGATTCTATATTTGTAATAGACGTCGTCCAATACAATTTCCCCCCAACCATCTACCAGGTGGTAAAACCATTCCGAAAAAGCCACCAAAAAAATAATTGCAACTATGACTCCAACCGCTATAGGCATCTGCATACTAGACCCATGTTATCATAGACTTATGGATACCATCATGGAAAAAAGGTTGTCGGAAGCTAACGATTTAAGAGAGGCAGAGAAATATGGCGACTCTGCTAAAGTATATACCGAATGTCTTATTGATCTGATCAAGAACGGCGACCAAACTGGCTTAATCCATTGTTTGGGTGGCCAGAGTCTGATTTACAAAATTTTAATTAGATCGAACAACTCACCAATTTACCACCAACTCACGCTTTCCTTTGCGAAAGGGGCTCTCGATGTGGCAGAAAGTAATCTAATTAATTTAGACGGCCGAGTTGTGGCTATCGCTTATCGTTGTTATGGAGATGCATTGCTTATGGATGATAAGCCCCAAGCGGCATTGCCTTATTTTGAAAAAGCTTTTTCCATCACTACTGCAGGCATTCCGGAGAAAGGTAATCTAAAAGCACACATTGGCGGTATAAAATATCTTTTAGGTGAAAAGGAACTTGGTAAAAATATTATAGAAGAAGCTCTAGCAGACATCCGTACCGGTGACCCCTCCGTAGGCGCCTATAGGACCTGGGAAACTGGTTGCTTGAATGGTTTGGCCAAAATATATGCCATAGAAAATAATCCAAATAAAGCCACAGACACCATCAAACTATCTTTAGAGATCGCCACCGATCACAATTTACCAATTCGCAAAAGAGAAGCCGAAGAAATATTGGAAAAGATCTCCTCCGGTAAAATAGATTTTTCGATATAATTGACCAATGAAAAAACTTCTTCCGATAATATTTGCTCTTTTTTTAGCCGGTTGTCAGCTTTTTCCCGCTCCTGCGCCCTCGTCAATCAAATTATCCGATCCGAAAGTTTCCATCATCACCCCGTCACCGACCATTATTAATACTCCCGAATTAACACCTACAACCATGTCTACACCCTCAGCCAAAATTACCGAGGCGACCGCCATTATCAAAACCAGCAAAGGCGATATTACTATTGAGCTTTTTCCAAAATCTGCTCCCAAGACCGTCACCAACTTCATCGGCTTGTCCAAAGGAACTATTGATTGGACCAATCCCAAAACAGGCCAAAAGATTTCCGGCAAACCGCTTTACGAGGGCACGATCTTTCATCGAGTCATTAAGGATTTCATGATTCAAGGAGGAGATCCACTTGGTACTGGCACGGGCGATCCCGGCTACCGGTTCGCGGATGAGTTTGATCCATCCCTAAACTTTAGTGAGCCATATATGTTGGCAATGGCCAATTCGGGGCCAAACACCAACGGTTCTCAGTTTTTCATTACCGTTGTTTCCACTACTTGGCTAAACAATAAGCACACCATCTTTGGCAAAGTTACCAAAGGCAAAGAAGTGGTTGACGCTATTGTCAGCGCTCCCACCTCTGCCGGATATAAGCCAATCACTGACATTTCCATTAAAAGCATCGACGTTGTAGAGAAATAATGCGCTATGTCGGAGGCCATGTTTCCATTTCCGGGGGGCTTCCTTACGCCATCGACAATACCGTTAAGATTGGTGGTAATTGTCTACAGATTTTTGCCGGTTCTCCAAGGCTCTGGTTCCGTAAACCATTCACCGACGTGGAAGTGCGGGAATTTTTATCAGGTATAGAAGAGAATCGTTTTGGTCCAGTCTTTATTCATGCTCTATATCTAGTCAACCTTGCTTCCTCAAATATTGGTTTACTCGAGAAATCAACCACTTCTCTGGTGGCCGATATTCAAAACGGTGCTCGTATTCATTCGACCGGGGTCATTATTCATATCGGTTCTCATCTAGGAGCGGGCTTTGATTCGGTCAAAGATCAGTTGGTGGCGGTCATTCAGAGGATTCTGGGTGAGACGCAAGATTGCGACCTGATATTGGAAAACACCGCTGGTCAAAACGGCAAAATAGGCTCTCTCCCCGAACTTGCTCACTTGCTCAAAAAAGTAAATGATCCACGGTTAAAAATTTGTCTGGACACTGCCCACCTCTTCGCCGCCGGAGTTGACCTGAGAAGTCTTTCAGCTATCAAAGAATTGGTCCAGGAATTGAAAGACCTGAAGCTCTTAGACAGACTGGTTTGTTTACATCTCAACGATTGCACCTCCGAACTGAATTCTCACCGCGATCTCCATGCCAATATTGGAGAAGGTAAGATCGGTCTCGAAGGCCTGAAATTATTTATCAACCGGAAAGAATTGATTCACCTCCCCCTCATTCTCGAAGTTCCCGGCGAAAACAAGCAAGGTCCCAACCTCGCCAATATCACTCTCGCCAAAGGCCTGGTCTAGTCAATAAAAAAACACCCCCACTTGAGGGTGTCGGTAATTTTAGATTCCCACAAGTAACCTCAACACAGAGCAAACTAAGATACCCAAGAGTATCAGAGGAATAATAATATGTGGAAGAAACAAGAAACTTAGATCAGGCGGGAAGGAAGGAATATCTTCGTGATAATCATGGTCGCGCTCTTCAGGTGGTCCACCTCCACCAAAATCACCACTTATACCCATATTAGCCTCCAATCTTATTTTAGCGAGCGATGTTATGCATTATAGCAACCTCAAAACAAGATGACAGTTTTGATCTTGTTTGGTATTCAATACCGTCATTGCGAATCTTGTATTCAAGCTGAAGTAATCTCCGCCATAGAGAGTGTATACAACCTGTTATTTCGATCTCCCTATCGGAAGACTGCTGGGTATTTCTATTGTGATACAATCAACCTGTCTTTACATTGCACATTGGACAGAAAGGAGGTTGTATGGCTAATCCCGATCCTAAAGATTCGGAAGATATTGGGCGAGATTATTATGTAAGCGCCAATGGGATTGTATCTAGCACACCACAAGAGGCAGTTTCAAACAGTCTCCAGTTTGAAAACACCTCAAACACCGGTGCGGGTTGCAGTCAAGCTCCAGAAAACGTCGTTACACCAAACGAAGAGTAACCACGTCGTTCGCATAGATGGGGATTAATTCCCCATCTTTTTTTATAATTAAAAACATGATGTCAAAAAAAGTATCATTAGAAATCCAGGTTAGTGAAATTCTAGATAAACTCAAACCACAGTTTAATAGAAATATAGTTATCGATAATCAGGAATTTTTTAATGTTGCAAAAGAAGTAATTAAAGATCAAGAAAAAATACACTCAAGTCTAGCTGAGCCTAAGACTTGTGACCTTGAAACTTACAAAGAGTATGTGTTGTATGAAAGATTTACGATACTGCTAGTCCAAAAGACAACATTCCCAATCTCAAAGTCGGACCCATTGTTTATTCTTTTAAACAAAATTCCACCGGAAAGAATAGATCAGATTTCAAGCGAGATAAATAAATTAATGTCCTTTAATAAAAAAAATAAATTTTTAAACTCACAAAAGGATTTGAAAGAATTTGACAAATTGTATAGAGACTTAATCTTAAACAGGAATGATAATGCTCAGTCTAATGGCTATCCAAATTATGCGTATGCTTTTTTAGATAAACAAGGAATAAAAGAGTCCCTTTTCGTTGAATTTGAAAAAAAAGTAAGTGAATTAATTATTTTTTGTCAAAAAAGCGTTTCTGATATCCAGATCGACCAAAATAAAATAATTGATGACTTTTACACGCCATGTTTTTTATGTGATAACAATAAGCAAAAAATAATTCTTGATCAAAATGTAATAGAGAATATTTTAAACACGTTCGAAATTCTAAAAAAATATAAAGATAAAATCAAGATTGAGCCTGGATCGAGTTCATCTATGAGATATTATCCTACAGACGATACATTTATAATTTCGATAAATTCCAAGTTTAGTGATACACATAAGACATTAGATCTTATTCATGAATTGTCTCATGTTATTTCAGTTCTACAAGATTTTCAAAGTAAGATGATCCCATTGTCTAAACCAAGATATTTAAGAGAAAAAGAGGCGATCAAAATATTTATTAGCATACTTAGGGAAAAATATATGCCTTTATATAAGTGTTTCATAGGAAATATTCTTAATGATTTGCAACAAACACTTTTTGAAATAAAATCCTACTCAAACACAGAGGCGAATTACGGATTGGCTTATGCGAATATAAAACACAGTCTCTATCCAGAAACGGAAAATAAAAAAAATTTTGGTTATAAATTAAA
Organism: Candidatus Collierbacteria bacterium GW2011_GWC2_44_18; assembly: GCA_001000865.1. Classification (GTDB taxonomy): domain Bacteria; phylum Patescibacteriota; class Microgenomatia; order UBA1400; family MFAQ01; genus UBA10133. The sequence goes on from LCIE01000019.1 coordinate 16,865, forward strand.
CAAAAATTTAATTATTAAACCTTTTGCGAATTTAATTTATTCCATTGCTTACATGGAGATACTCCTCACGAGTGATTAGTTTTATTCGTACCTGATTGCCTCCATAAGGGAGAGGTCCGCGGCTTTCTTAGCCGGAAAAACTCCAAAGAAAATTCCAATTCCGCTCGATACATCCAAGGCCGAAACCACTGCGAACAAATTAATGGCCTCCGGGAACCAATTCCGGACAATAGGTTTACTTTCAATATGGCGGTCTAGCCAAGATAGTATATCTATACACTACCGACAACGTTCTTGTTTCCGTAGCCTCGATCAAGGAAACGGAAGAAAATCTTCAAAACATCGCCAACTCTATAAAATAATTTTTTACTCTTTAGTCTCTAGCGATCTGCGTCATGGCGAATATCCACCGCTACTCCGGGGAAGTAAGACATCGACTGTCGCGAAGACCAGTAGTCCGCTTCTTGTACCGCTTTTTCTACTCTGGTGGGGTACATGGCTCGAGTCAGTTCGTCTAGATTTTTATTCATTTCCTCCTTGGTATAAGGTCTGTCTTCATATGGACTGACGGCGTAACACCACGGCGCCATATGAAAGCGAACGGCATTTTGAATCGCTACTTTAGCTGCTGGTTCCAGATCAAATTTCTCCAGCCATTCGGACGCAATCAAGCCATGAGTATAATCCGTTTTGGGTGTTGTCCAAACTATTCCATTTTTACAAGTGTCATGAAGCAAAAAAGCGCTAGTGGCTTCGTCTAGTTCTCTCTGAGAAAATCTGGCTCTTCTGGCATATTGTTCAATCACCGCCATTCCTTTAATTACATGGCGGACGAGTCCTCCTTCTCCATTATCTTCCGGTGGATGATACTTTCCGGATGAGCTAGCCGGCGCTATCCAAAAATTTTCATCTACTTCACCAAATGCTTGATAGGTAAAGTCTTTTATATCCTTGGAGACAATCTTTTCGACTTCTTTTTGAATCAATCTCAGACTTTCGGTAGTCGCCTCAGATAACTCGGAATTTTTTACTTTAAGCTTTTCTTTCATAGACAGAATATATCACACCCACTTACATCCGACCGAAACAACAACCCTACGGCAGAGCCCAGCGAGCAAAACAATTATTAATGAGAAGGTGTGATTTTACACACACGATACATGAAACAATAAAAAGTGATAGGCTAAGAAGGTAGTCATCAATCAACAAAGGGGAATATTATGAATAAAACAGTCAGGTCAATCGTCATTACTTTATTATCTTTAACGTTTTTAACTGGAACGGGGGTTGTTGCAGCCTCTCCGGCCACTACCAATCTCAGCCCTCTATATCCTATTAAAAAAGCCATTGAAGCGGCTACGTTAGCTTTTGCCGCTCCGGAGAATAAGGCCGCCGTTCAGGCTACTCTTTTGGAAAATAGAATTACTGAGATCGAAGCCCTTAAGCTTCAAATTGCCGAGCTGGAAAAAACTCAACAATTAGAAAAATTAAAAAAAACGCAAGAGGCTTCTGATGCTACAAAAGTCACAGCCAAAGAAATCGTAGTTCAGGCAAACGCTAACGCTCAAAATATAGCGGACGAAAGCGAAAAGAAGCAGGTTTTGGATAAAATCACCACCTCTTCTCAGAAGATTGACGACGAAGACGAGGTTGGAGAGGATGTAGAAGATGTAGAAGCTCCAGAACCAAAAGAAACACCGGAACCAAAAGAACAGAAAGAGTCTTCTGAAAATAAAGAAAGTGGTGAAAATTAACTTCTACAACTTGAGTTTTTGGTGCTAAAACCTTTAGATACATTGACTATGAGTTCGAGAATCGTCGCCTCCGGCGAAGATATTACTCGTATCGAATTGCTTCCATAGGTGACAGGTCAGCTGCCTTTTTGGCCGGGAAAACTCCAAAGATAACCTCGACAACCAATGAGGTCTAAAGTGCC
>LCIE01000020.1 GCA_001000865.1 Candidatus Collierbacteria bacterium GW2011_GWC2_44_18
CGTCCGACACCAGAGTTTGTTCCGGCAGTTTCAGACCGTTCTCTTCCATGACTCCCAGATTAAAAACATAACCGAATAAGTCGAGACCCGAGGTAGCCGCCGCTTGCGCTTTCGTGTCTTCGTAAAGAGTGCCGAAACGGTTCAGCTCGATGATCGGCTGGGGGAGAGCCAGGATGTAATCCAATAGCCCCGATTCCTGAAAAATAATTTGGAACATCTCGGGCAAAGTGTGAGAAGCGGAGCGGGAGTTCCACGACACCAGCAGGCCAAAAGTCTTGATCAGCTCATCGTCAATCTCCGGATTCGCGTCCTGCAGGGTGTCCATCAAAGATTCGCGGTTCCGGTGGGCGTAACGCGCCGCCCGCAAAATGGCCAGCGGTTTTAAGCCAAGATACGGATAATTCAAAACGGTAAAGAGATCGATATCGTCCACCGGTCCGGAGAGCCCCGTCACCACTTTCAGAATGCGCAGGAACTGCGATACCAAGGGAGTTTTCAGGACATCGGTTCCACCTTCCAACCTATACGGAATATTTTTTTGTTTGAAAAGATTAATCAGGTTATCGATATCCCGATTCTCTTTGACGATCACCGCGATCTCTTCTGCCGGGATCCCGGCTTTTATTTTCTTCTTTATCGACCGGCAGATGAACTCGTCTTCCAGAATTGATGAATTGAACTTCGCCGTCTTCACCGGCACGTCCCGGTACTTCACCTTCGGCACCAAGGCTTCTTCACTAATAAGCGCGGCCGAAGAGGTAAGTAGGGTAGGTGTCGAGCGGTAGTTGTCCGTCAGCTTTATTTGGGTAAAGCCGGGGAATCTTTTCCGAAACTGCAACAGGTTTTCTTTACTCGCCCCTTGGAATCTAAAAATTGATTGGTTAGCGTCTCCTACGCAAAAGATATTCGCTTTCTCGCCCCAGAAAGATGACAGGGCAAACACCAGCCGATTCTGCGCCGAGTTTGTATCCTGATACTCGTCTACCAGAATGTACTGAAAATTTTCTTCGTACTGCTGAAGGAAATCCGGATCCGACTCGAATGCCTCCACCACCCAATTGATCATGTCTTCGAAGTCGAGACGCCCGATGGCCTTTAATTTTTCCTGATATTTTTCGTAGATGAAAAGCAGATCGGTATTTTTCCGAACCAGAGTCTCTTTTTCAGTCCTCGCGGTCTTCGTCAGGCCCTCTTTCTCCATCGTAAACTCCTCCGTTACTGTGGTAACAAGCTCCGCAAATTTTTTCAGAGTAATGCCCTCCCGTTTGAGGATCGAGATCGCGCCGATGATATCTTTGGTGTACATCTGGGGCGCATTCACCGGTTTCAACAGTTCAAATGTATTCTTCTCCAAAATATCGTTGATGATATTCACCCGCTCCAGCTCGGTCACGTTTTGCATCCCTGCAGGCCGGGCGAATCTGTCCGGATTGTCACTGATGATCTCGTTACACAGGGCGTGGAAAGTGCCGATCTTGACGTAGTAACCGTCCTGACCAATGAGACCGATGAGACGTTCCTTCATCTCGCGCGCCGCCGCATCGGTATAGGTAAGGGCGAGAATCGAGGAGGGGTCGGTATCCGTTTCTTTCAGGATGTTGGCGATCCGCACCGTCAGCACTTGTGTCTTCCCTGTACCCGGTCCGGCCAGTACCAGTACCGGACCTTCGATACTATCGACGGCCAGTTTCTGGGTCGGATTTAATTTTTGGTAGGCAGATTCGTATGCAGCTGTTACAGGCATGACTTATTGTATCTCGTTATATCATAATCTTACCTATGGATATCGTAGCGGCTAAGAAACATCTCCAAAAAGATCCCCTGATTAAACCACTTCTCCAGAGATACTCGATCGAAGCAAAGGGGCTGTCTCAGGATCTGTTTCGTGATCTCCTGAAGTCTATCATCGGCCAACAGCTCTCTGTCAAAGCCGCCAGTACTATCATAAATAGATTCATAGACCTTTTTCCTGACCAAAAGAATATTAAACCGGAAGATATCCTAGCGAGAGATGAAGGATCTCTCCGATCCGTCGGTCTTTCCCGTCAAAAAATCTCTTACCTCCGATCTCTTTCCGAGTTTATTGTTTCCGAAAAAATCATCTTGGCTACACTCCCGGATCTACCGGACGAACAAGTGATTTTCCACCTTACCCAGGTCAAAGGTATCGGCCGCTGGACGGCCGAGATGATGTTGATCTTTTCCTTGGGTCGGGAAGATGTTTTTTCGGTCGGGGATCTGGGTCTACGGACCGCCGTCTCCCGCATCTATGGAGTGGACCGAGAGGATAAGATTAAAATCGAAAAAATATCTCAAACGTGGAGCCCTTATCGATCTCTCGCCAGTCTTTATCTTTGGCAGAGTCTTGATAATAAATAGTTGCTATATTTAATCCATGTCCAATAAAGAAAACGATCGTAACTTGGAAATTAAGACCCCGGAAGGATTTCTGCCGGTCGTCAACCCCGAAGTTTTTGAAACAAAAAACGGTCTGGTTTATCTTCAATCTCCCGGTGTCGCTGTCATCTCGGTTCCGGCAGTAGACTTGCGCGGTCTACAAGGTTTTCTGGACGGATTCCCTGTGGAGTTGGGCTTCAGTGACTTTTTGAAAGATCCGACACCTTTGCCCTCTGCCGAAACGCTCTGTAAGTTTGCCGGTCAGCTTTGTTACGAAAGTTTCGGTCCCAATCGCACGGTCAACGAATATGCCGTTAAATATTTTGAAAACATTATGGAGTCCGGTTGCTCTGGTGGGGAATCTCCCGCAGTCTGACTCACGAGCTGGTCCGGCACCGCGCCGGTTTCGGCTTTTCTCAAGTCTCTCAAAGATATGTCGGCGGCAAGACCTTAAGATTCGTTGAAAGACCCGAGTATGCCGGGGACCCCTATCTGCACCAATTGTTTGAAGATAGGATAGACCGAACTCAGCAGGAATACGAAGCCATGACCGATTATTTGGTAGCCAAGCAAAAAGATGGTACCGAGATTCTTGGTGCCGAACACAAGACCGATCTCCGGAAAAAAGTCCGCCAAGCGGCCAGATCACTTTTACCAAACGAAACCGAAGCACCGGTAGTGGTCACAGCCAATGTTCGTGCCTGGCGCCATTTCTTGAACACGAGAGGCAGTGAACATGCCGAAACGGAGATTAGGCGGGCGGCCTTCGAGAGCTATCGCTGTCTCTCTCGAGTAGCCCCGCTTCTCTTTGGGGACTTTAAGGTTGTCCATCTCCCCGATGGTACACACGGACTTTCCACCCCTTTCCCCAAGGTCTAATAATCTTGTTCGGTATATAGTAAAAGTATGGATACATCTTCCACCGTTTCCTGGTACCAAACTTTACTAAAACCCTCATGGGCTCCGCCTTCGTGGTTATTTGGTCCCGTCTGGACCATCCTCTATCTTCTCATTGCCATTTCTTTTGGCACCGTTTTCTATCGGGTTTACCGGAAAAAGCTCAAATCTAATTTCGCCATTCCTTTTGCCCTGAATTTATTATTTAATTTTGCTTTTACTCCTCTTCAATTCGGATTGCAAAACAATTTTCTGGCCGCAATCGATATTCTACTCATCCTAGTCACTCTCGTTTGGGCCATGAGGATAATTTATAAGAAGATTCCCTGGGTTACCCTGATCAACATACCCTATTTGCTCTGGGTCTCTTTTGCCACCATTCTCCAGCTAACCGTCACCTATCTCAATCTTTAATTTTTCCGAAGCCTTTTTGTGTCACGATATCCATATTCGCTGTCAGATCTTTCTATAATAAAAACTGCATGAAAATCACGTTCCAAGTGAAACCAAAGAAGAAAAAGGCCTACGTCGAAAAGGCGGGCGTCGATTATTACATCGTTTCTATTACCGAGCCACCGCCAAAATGAAAACCTTCCTAATCCCCGACGAGCTGAAAGATTTTGAAATTCTTCCCAAACAAAAAGATCTCTTTAACTAAACGGCCCGCGCAAGTCTTCCGGCATCAGCTTCGCGATCTCTGACATGGCCTCTATCGCGGCCAGTTTAGAGTCACCCGTTGAAATTAAAAATGGCTGCCCGACCATCACCTCTATCTCCTTGTTTCCCTCTTCCCAAATTGCCACCGGCACCGTCGATATTCCTACTTTAGTTGCCAGCACGGCCAGTTTCCCCGACCCGTCATGATAGGTATCCACTCGTGATATTGCCCCTCCGTCTTCCACGTGTCCTTCGGGCGAAATGACCACGATATTGTTTTCTTTGAAGGCTCTCATGATTTTTCTAACTGCGACCGTTCTTCCGGATACAAAATCTTTTCGGTCTTCCGTATTGGGAACCGAGATAATATTATTCGAATACATTTGATGAAACCTTCTGATGAGCGAGACTGATCCAGGCACCGCTCTCTTTCCCACATAGTTTTCTGTCATCATCGGAATCTCCGAACCCATGGCCAGTTTTATTTGTTGTCCGCAATTTTCATTTATGCCCACTATTAGTTTCAACATCGCCGGCAATAAGGTGTCCATATTCGGATGGTTGAAAACGATCAAACATCCCACATTTCTTGGAACATTTTCTAAACCCATGAGATTCACCTGGTTTTCCGCTTCCAACTCTTTTAGTAGCCTTTTGGCGTCAAGCACTATGTCTCTTCCCGTTTCTCCTTTCATCATTCCGGCGATCAACTCCTTCACCAATCCGGCTCTGTAGAAAGAGCCAACAATTTCCGGCAATTTCCCCAGCTCTGGTGCAATTGGCATATGTTTTGTAGATCTAATGATATCAAAAAACCGGGTGCTCATGACACCCGGAATAATTACTTACGGAAAAGCCACTTCCAGTCTCGCCGTCTCCAGCGCGATCTTGGCCTTTTCCACACCTTCTTTAAGCCTTTCCGGCAGACCACCAGGGAAGAGAAGATCCACCATATTCGGGTGGATCCATTTCAAATGGTGAGTATCCAGCCACCGTCCGGCTCGAGGAACCGCCACCGGCTCCGTCCCCCAGATAGAATACCCCATTCTTTCCAGAGCTTTTCTGGAGGCTTCATTCTCTACCCTCACCGAACTGCGGATGGTGAAACAGTTGAGGTAGTCGGCCGCAAACATGGTTCTTCCCAAATGTGTGGCAGAGGCTACCCCCTTACCCCACCAAGTGGAGTCCCAAATGATAATACCGGAAGAACAAGAATTGTTTCTTCCGGATAAATCATGGAGAGCCGTTACTCCTATCACCACCTCAGATCCTTGTGGCTGGATTCCCCAGACACAACTATCCGGATCTTTACGGTTCTTTTCGTACCACTCCATCTCGTTTTCGAGAGTCTGGGCGAATAGCCCTTTGGTATACATATGGATCTTCATCGAAGAAAAATGTTTGACGAGCTCAGGCAGATCGTCCTTACTTAACGCCCGGAGCGTTACCTCCTGACCCTTGTGAGAAATCTGCATCGTTACACCGTACATGGTTACCTCCAAGCAATTTAATGTTCCGGCCTAGCTCACTACTCATGAGATAGTAAGTTTGGCCGGTTAAAACTCCAAGTGGGCAAAAAAACCGAAAAAGCCTCCACTTGGAGGCTTAAACAGCAAACTAATTGGTGCGTTTATGCCTCCGTTGGGGTATCAAAACAGACACCCATTTCCTGGGTAGCCGGTTTTGAAGCAATAAGGCACAAATTTCTAAACATAAATGAATTATACCACACTATAAGCCGAACCCTGTCTTGGAGTAGAATAATTTCATGAATGTCCGCCTAGAAAAATCTTGGAAAAACTTACTTAAAGATGAGTTTGCCAAACCATACTTCAATGATCTGGCAGCATTTGTCCGCCATGAATACCAATCCGGCACTGTCTATCCACCTCCCAAGTTTATCTTTAATACTCTCGATAGTTTGCCTGTAGATCAGGTCAAGGTAGTTATTCTTGGCCAAGATCCGTATCATGGACCTGGACAAGCTCATGGACTCTCTTTCTCGGTTCTTGATGGGATCAAACCACCACCCTCTCTGCAAAATATTTTTAAGGAAATCGAAACTGATCTGGGTCATCCACACCACGCTTCTGTTAATCTTGATTGCTGGGTCAAGCAAGGTGTGCTCCTTCTCAATGCCACCCTTACTGTTCGAGCTAATCAGGCCGGCTCTCACCAAGATAAAGGCTGGGAAATTTTTACTGACGCCATCATTCATGAGTTAGCTAAACAAAAAGATCATTTGGTCTTCATCCTTTGGGGAAATTATGCCCAGAAGAAAGGCTCTTTCGTTGATACCGGCAAACATCTCGTTCTCAAGGCTCCCCACCCCTCACCCTTTTCTGCTTATTCCGGGTTTTTTGGCAGTCGCCCCTTTTCTCAAACGAACCAATATCTAGTCAAACACGGTCTCACTCCGATCGATTGGTAGTTCGTTATTTATAGTAGCTTTTCACTTGGAAAAGCAGATATAGCGAGATCAGAGTTCCAATGATCAGCCCGAACAACTGAAAAGAAATCAGTGAGTAAACTGCGTTGACAAGCACGGAGTAAAAAACGTAGTTCCAACCCATCTTTGATCTTTTGAACAATCCAGGTATCGCAAGAAGCATCAATACCAGTCCGGCAAAGAGGAAAAACGAGGCGATAGAGAAACCGTATCCAGCTCTCGCCACTGCGTAGCCTCCATAAGGAGTACCGTACATCATGGCGTTGAATCCAAACAAAGCAAAAATTGCCGGTAACGTAAAAATTGCTCCGATCACCTCCAACCAAGGAGCAACACTGACCAGAATATCTTTAACGTTTTTAGGCAGTGCCGGTGCCTTCTTCACCAAGTACAAATCTAAAGTCTTCATCAAGCCGTCCATATTGTTTAAATAATTACTAACTATTATTTATTCTAACAGTTTCAAAAGAAAGTGGTGGCGATGTGGTAATTAGTACTATCGAGTGATACTATCTAAGAATGTCAAAGATAAAAAGTTTGCAGGGCAAATGTAGTAATCATTGCAAAGACGGTTTCACCCTTTTTATGAACGATAAGGAATCTATCTGCCTGGTTAAAGATTTTCCTTTTTTGAGAGTCGTCGGTACCGGCTCGGAAATGGTTGGTAAGAAGAAGAAAACATTTCATGTTGTCAAATGTAATCGATTAACCGAGGACGGAAGTTGTGTGAAGGTTCCTCAAAACGCACCAGCCTGGTGCAAAATCAAAGACTAAAGCCATCTAAAATAACTCCCCGGAAAACTGACCAGCTCTCCCCCAAAACGTCTCTTAAATTCCGTGAAGCCTAACCATCTTTTTTGTGGCCAGCGTTCATCGAATATTCCTTCCAGGTCGAAAAATTTGATACCACTGGACTTCGCCGTCAACATCTCTTCCCACACCAATTTATAATGTGCTCCGGAAATACGCCCCTCATTGCTTGTCCATGTCTGGTAATAGTTAGCACAGTCGGCACTGTAAATAATTAATAAACCAGAGTGATAAATATTGCCGGTTCTACTTACCACCAATCTGGCTTGACCCTTAAATCTTTTGATCAAACTACCGAGTTCCCTTTCTTTCATGGTCCAGACTTTGCTATTCTTTTTCCATAATTCAAAAAACTTCTTTTGGTCACATTCCTCAATCAGAGCACCCTTATTCTTATTGACTTGTCTTTTGGCATTTTCGGACAAATTATTCCAAAGTTCCGTTTCGCTTTTAGTTAAATCCAAGATAAATGTTTTTGTGGCCAGATACGGAAATTTACTTAGTTTGTACCCCGCCATCTTGAACCCCAGTTCGTCTTGTATTCTGATTGGTTCGATAACTGAAGAAACCGTCCTCTGCTTTCTTTTTATTCTCTTTAATTCCGCCCAGTTTGGATCGTAAGAGGATCGCTGTAACTTCATCAAGGTGAATCCAAAAAGCCCCAACGGCACGATAAAGGCATTCATTTTGTGCTTCTTGTCTTCAGAATGCACCGAAACTACTTCCCATCCTTTATCTCGTAGATAACCTGCCCACCCCTCTGTTTGCCGGATGTCTTCCATTACTTTCTCAGTTTTGCCAATAACTTCAACGCTATCCATCTGAGTTTATCCGCCAGTGTGTATATCTCGTAAAACCTTCTATTCACCACAAGATCATATGTACCCACAAACTCGGTTAACTCGCCCCCATACCCTTGTTTAAACCGGTGGAAACCATACCAGGGATCGCTTTGATCCGGCTCCGGCCCCATACTTCCCCACATATCAAACATTTTGCAACCGTGTTTCTTCCCCAGTTTGATGGCCTCCCACATCATCAGGTTACTTGCCATGACTTCTCTCTTCTCATTGCTCGAAGCTCCGTATGGATAATACAAGACTCCGTTTAACTCAAACAGTACCCAAGTGGTTAATGTCTTTCCTTCATAAACCGCTTTCATTAGATGTCCTCCACCATTCACAATCATGGTCTGCCACATTTTCCGGTGATAACTTTTACCGTGGGCAAAAAATTTCTGTCTTTTTGTTGTTTCTTCGGTCAGCTTCCAATACTCCTCAAATGCCATCTCGGAGTTGTCTTCGACTATCTTCACTCCTCTTTTTTCTGCCAGACGGACATTGTATCTCGTCTTTTGGTTCATGTTTTTCAGGATCTCCTCTTCACTCTTGGAGATGTCTAGCTGAAAAGTGTATTTGGTGAATAAAGGTTTACCGGCTCTGAAATCAAAAATTCCCGCCAATTCCCTTACTTGCTTCTGACTGGCTTCAATATCTTTTTCGTTAGGTTCAAACTTTACCATTATCGCCCCCTTTTTGCCCGCTTCTTTCTTGATTCCTTTCATCGCCTCTGCATCAGGGATGGCTGATTTTGGACAGTACCCAATATATCTCTTTATTTTGGGAATTTTGTGCCAAGTAATCTGGAAGACTTCTCGGGTCTTTTTATCATCTGCCTGAACCAATCTCAAGACTTCTACTCCGGTTTGTTTGCGAAACTCTCCCCATGACCAGGACTGCAGAGGGTGTCTCGCCAGTTTATCAAAAATTATTCTGTCTTTTTCCGTTGCTTCTCTAATCACCCTTCTATTCTACCTTCAAATAGGTATTTGCGGCGACCAAGAGTGTTAATATTTACCAGTGAGCCAGGATACTCCTAGACGACATTCAATGCGGTTGCGGGGTTACGATTATTCTCAAAATGGGGTATATTTTGTTACTATTTGTACCCAAGATAAGAAATCTTTGTTTGGAGATGTCGTTGATGATGAAATAAGGCTAAACGAAGTTGGAAATATTGCAAAAAATGAATGGCTTAATTTACCCAGACGATTTCCCAATCTCGATCTGGATATTTCGGTTATTATGCCCAATCACATTCATGGCATCATTATCGTAGGGGCACCCCTTGCGGGTGCCCGAATAAATAAAATACATTCCCAAATAAAGGAAACACATCCCCGTAATCACGCCGACAATATTGGCATCCATGTCAATAATGATATTTATTCTAATCGGGCAACCGCAAGGGTTGCCCATACTCCAATTGGAAATATAATCGGTGCATACAAATCGCTGGTATATACGACTTGTTTGAAAATTAACAAAGGAAACAAGAGATTCCAGGGAAAGATGTGGCAACGCAATTATTACGAACACATCATCCGTGACGATTATGATTTAAACAGGATCCGTGAATATATTATCGATAACCCCGCGAATTGGTCCTCGGACATATCATTTATCCCGTAGGGGCACCCCTTGCGGGCGCCCGCAAATACACCATCCACGCCGAAAAACACAGCACATCCCCGCATCCTACCAATTATCAATATCCGCAAAATCATCTTTAGCCGCTTCTTCCACTTCCCAATCTTGGACAATGATTCTTTTCTTCTCCCCGAACTCATCCACCCCGTCATTTAGTTTGTCATTCCGGGCTTGAATCGGCCGCTGGTCCCCGAAGGGGGGAATCCATCCCCCGTTTTGATTCCTTGCCTGCCCGCCCAAACTGCGTAGCTGTTGGCGGGAGTTCTTGATTCCTTGCGTTCTTTGGATGTATTCCTCCGGTATTTCCGCCAAAAATCTTGAGGGAATAGACGTATGACGACCTCCATAGGTTAGTCTGGATCTGGCAAAAGACAGTGTCAGGTTCTCCTTCGCCCTCGTCATGGCGACGTACATCAATCTTCTTTCTTCTTCCACTTCTTCCCTGCCTCCTTCGAAGATCGATCGGGAATGAGGGAACAGACCTTCTTCCAAACCCACGACAAATACCTGGAGAAACTCGAGACCTTTGGCGGCATGTACCGTCATTAAAGTGATTTTGGCGTTCGATTTTATTTGTTTTATCTCCGCTTCAGACAAGGCCGCACTTTCCAGAAACTGCGACACCGTCTCAAATTCACTGGCTACAGCCAACAGTTCATTGATGTTTTCGATGCGTGCCGCATCTTCTTCGTCTCTTTCGTCAAACTTCTCTAGATAATTTGTCACATTCATGATGTCTTCCAACAGTACACTAGGGCGACCAGGATTCTCTCCCTTGTCGGAAATTTTTTGGAGCCATTCGTCAAAAGCCCACGCTTTCCTTTTACCAATTTTTTCTATTCTCGTTCGGCTAATCTCTTCTTTGGGATTATTTAGTAGACGCAAATAGGCAATTAGATCTTTTACCTCTGCCCGGTTATAAAATCGTAGCCCGCCAATCAGCTTGTAGGGGATATCTCTTTTTAACAACTCGTCTTCAAAGGTTCGGGATTGGGCGTTTGTTCGATAAAGTATCGCCACCTCCTCATCTCTGTCAGCGATTTTTTTAGCGCTGTTTACCACGTATTTTGCCTCTTCTCGTTCATCCAGCGCTTCAAATAGACTCACCTTCTTCCCGATTTCTCGTTCGGCCGACAGTTTAAGTGTCGGATGGCTTACATTGTTACTCACCACACTGTAAGCCGCATCCAGAATATATTGGGTGCTACGGTAGTTCTTGGGTAGGCCCACGGTCGTGAGTTCAGGATAGCTTTCTTCAAAAAGTCTCAGGTTTCGGTAATCTGCCCCTCTGAAGGAATATATTGCCTGTGAGGCATCTCCAACTGCCATAATATTTTTCTTCTCCCCGGCCAGCAATTTAGTTAGTTCAAACTGGGCTTTATTCGTGTCCTGGTATTCATCTACCAATATCCATTCAAGCTTTTGATTCACTTCGTTTCTTATCCTGTCAATTTTGAGTAATTCGACCGCCTTCACCAGCAGATCATCAAAATCTACCGCATTGTTCCGGGTTAATTTTTCTTGATATGCTCGCCATACTTTGGATAGTTGGCGGAAGAAATAATCTTTGGCTTTTTGTTCTGCCATCTTTTCAGACACCAAGTCGTTCTTCATCTTGCCGATAAGAGCTAGAAACATCCCGGGTTTGTTCTGTTTTGGGTCAATAGAAAGCGACTTCAATACTTCTTTCATGGCCGACTCGGAATCGTCACTATCAAAGATGATGAAATTCTGATTGACCATCACATTCAAGCCATAATTTCTTAACAATTTGGCACACAAAGTGTGGAATGTTCCGGAAAAACCCAACTCGATTTTTCCCGCTCCCATCTTTTTGATTCTCTCTTTCATCTCCCCTGCTGCTTTGTTGGTGAAGGTCAGAAGAGCAATTTTATCCGGCTCTATACCTCTTTCTTTTATCAGCCAAGCTGCCCGGTGGGTGAGCACTCTCGTTTTTCCCGAACCGGCACCGGCCATGACCAAAATTGGTCCCTTTTTGTGAGTCACCGCCTCCAGCTGTTCTTTGTTTAATCCATTATCTTCCACTCAAACATTTTATTACATATATAATCAACTTAGTGAAATACGTCATTGGCAACTGGAAAAGCAACCAAAATATTACCGAGTCGTTGATATGGTTAGATGGCATCTCCGCTTTGCGTCCTAAATTCTCCCCCGACCTTACAGTCATTCTTTGCCTTCCCTTTACGGACATTGCTGCCTTCAATCAACGTTTGTCGGATATCGGTCTACCAATCATCACCGGCTCCCAAAATGTTTCTCATCTTCCTCCAGGCAAACACACTGGTGAGATTACCGCCAACATGCTTTGCGAACTGGTGAGCTACTGTATAGTAGGCCACTCCGAAAGACGCCGTGACTTCAAGGAAACCTCTGAAGTTGTTGCCCAAAAGACCCGTTTGCTTCTGGAAAACTCCATCACCCCCATTGTCTGTCTGGATCTCCCCTACTTGGACGAACAGATTAAGGCCTTGTTCAATCTTGATATCGATGTTTCCCGATGTTTCTTCGTTTACGAACCCATCTCTGCTATCGGAACAGGAAAACCAGTCGACCCTGTTGACGCCAATCATGTTGCCGGTCAGATTGCTTTCCTGACAGATAACACAGCCCCCATTCTTTATGGAGGCTCCGTTTCCCAGGATAATGCATCCTCCTTTGTAACTCAAAGCAAAATAGATGGAGTCCTCGTGGGCACCGACAGTCTGGAGCCGACCCTCTTTGCTGGCATTATCAGCAGCCTTTCTTAATCCAAGATGAAACTCCGTCATGTGCGCCCCGCGCGCTTAGTCATTAAATTACTCTCCCTGATTCAAAATCATTTATGGCTGTTTTTTTTCAGTTTTATACTCGTTCTGTTTTCAATCTTGGGTGTTGTTGGATACCGTTTTCTTGTCAGGCACAATGTTAATCCTCAAGAGCTTTTAAGTTTCTTCGGTTCACCCATAGAAAGCTTGGATAGTACCAACGGCATTACTAATTTTCTAATTTTGGGGATTAGGGGAGAGGGGGGGGATTCGCCCAATCTCTCTGATACCATCATGGTTGTCTCCTACGATCATACCCGAAGGACCCCCTCTATAATCAGTGTCCCTAGAGATCTCTGGGTTCCATCACTTAAAGCAAAAATAAATACCGCTTACCATTATGGTGAAGAAGCCAGTCCTGGGGCTGGTATCAAATTAGCTCAAGCGGCGGCCCTAGAAGACTTGGGTTTACCAATAAATTACACGGCTGTTATCAACTTCACTCTTTTTGAGCAAGCTATAGATCTCGTCGGTGGTGTTGACGTAAATGTTAACCCCGGATTTACTGATACGGAGTTTCCCATCCCTGGTCGGGAAAAGGATCTACCCATCTCTTCTCGGTACGAATCCATTTCTTTCTCTCAGGGACTAAACCATTTTAATGGGGCTACAGCTCTTAAATTTGTCCGTTCTCGTCACGCTGAGGGCGAAGAGGGAACTGATTTTTCTCGTTCTCGTCGGCAACAGCAAGTTATTTCGTCTCTAAGGCAAAAAATATTTACCCCCTCCTTTCTTCTTGATCAAAAAAAAGTCGACAACCTCTTGGATATTATCGGTGCCAATCTCATCACCAATATTCCCTCAAAACTATTCCCGACACTCGCCAAACTGGCTCTCGATTCTAAGGATAGTCCTGTCAAATCCGTTCCCTTGTCTATCACCCCAGACGAAAATGGGGTCACCATCCTTTACAATCCTCCCACATTCAGATTTGGCGGAGAATGGGTTCTTATACCCAAGGACAACAACTGGAATGCTCTGAAACAATACATCAAAAACCGCCTCGATATCTCCAAATAGCTTCTCCGGAACCTAGCCCGTCATTGCGAGTGATAGTTATTTCACTTTAATCAAATACGTATTGCCACTTTCAAAAACCTTTTTACCCAAGGAAAGTAATCCAATTTCGTTTATTTGATACATACCCCGCTCGTCATCCCCCACTACAATCCATCCAACGGCGTATTTTTTAAGTAGCTCCGCGATTTTCTTTGAATCACGGCTCTCATAAATTTCTCTTACATCGGATTCTCTCAAAGAGACGGATTCATATCCTCCTCTCCAGAGCCATTCGTGTACTCTCCAACCCTCAATCGTGGGTACTCCAGAAAACACCGAAATGGCATTGAAATTAGTGTAACTATCTCCCACCGCCTCCACCATATTTTTTCCATCAAAGTTTTTTCTTAAATAATTTATCACACCATATCTTGCCGGCATCACTCTTTCGAGCCATTTTTCTCCATCTAACCCTTTATACGTCTTAAAGTTTGAGTAATAATTTGGAAAAGCTACTGTCGGGAAAATCATAGTTCCGACAAAAATTACCCCCAAGACTAGGATAGACGGCCACCTCCACCACCAAAATAGTTTCCTTTCCCGGTCAAACAATTTTCCCAAGACACTACCGGCCAGCAGTCCGATCATTATCGAAGCTTGATAGGTCAACTTAAACATGGTATTGGCTCTAGGGTGATCAGGATAAATATCTTTGGCGTAGATCAATTCTGGAATCACGAGCAAAAGAATAATACAAATAGCCAGGCTCCGTATTGGCAATTTTTGTTTCCCTTTCTCCAAAAGTACTCCTACGAGACAAGTGATGACACCCCCCGCCCATAGCACCGCCAATTGCCACAAAGGCGATCTTTCTTGCACTATTTTGATTCCGCTGGAAATGGTTTGGAAATTGACAAACCAAGGGAGAGCCGTCAATACCATAAAGAGAAATATTATTCCAGCAGTTTTTATTAGGAGAATTAAATCCTTTGGCTTTCTGATAGCCATCATTAGTCCGGCGATAACTAGGAGCAGTCCATAGACTGCCACATCCCAAGTATTGGTCATCATCATTACTCCAACGAGAATTCCCATCACTATTTCATATAGTGTTCCTCTGGACTCTAACCAAAGCAGAAATACTAATAAGAAGGTTAGGACGATTGGTAAATCAATTAAATGACCATGGAGATCGGCCACCACAAAACTATATCCCGGAAACTCATGAATTGTATTGTGGATGAATCTGGTGGCATCAGCATACCAATAATCAGATAAACCTCTATGGTTGATTAGATACCAAATTACATGTGTATTCCCCGCTAATACCGTGGTAAAAGCCCCAACCAAACCTCCGATCATTCCGGCTACATGTTTCTTAGCTCCGCTGAGAAAATACGAAATGGAAAAAGAGATTGAAAGTGATAATCCGGCAATAAAAGATAAAACCAAATTATAGCCGACGGCTGCTGACGTCCCAAAGTACCTGATTACGATGCTACTCCAAAAATGTCCAAAGGAATAATAATTAATTGATTTTCCAGCCTGCCACATGTCACCGGCAGGGAGAGTCGGCGATAACAAGTAACGGTTAACAAAGCCAAAATCCATGAATTTCTCCAAGGTATCAATTTCCGGCAAGAAACTTCTGATCAGAGCTATACCAAACAAACCCACCAAGAAAAGATATTCTTCGATAACTACAATCTTCAAGGTCTCTTTAGAAATTATGATGCTTCTCAGACCACCCTTATAGACTAGCCATAAGTTACAAAGTATCAAAATGAAGGTAGTAATCCAAAGTCCTAAATTCGTATTCATCGCTAGACCAAGATTGGAAATCTCCCAAATAATGAGAGACGCCATTAATGTTGTTATCAAACGGGACAGGGGATAGCCAACATCCGGCAGTTTGCTAAATAATTTTTTCGTTAACGGAAAGCTAATGATCTGCAACAATAAACTGATAAGATAAACTCGCCCAATAATCAATAGATCTGAATAAATCATTGTTTACTCAAGTCATTTATTACCATTTTGGCTACATCGGTTCCCATTTTTACGGCATAATTTGTCCCGCGATCAAACGGATATACCATACTCATGTTTGCTAAATAGACGCCCAAACCCAATCGTGGATAGGGGATCATCCGAGAATAATTTACCGGAAATACCGGCTGAGCAAAGGGCTCTCTGAAAAGATGGGATCTCTTAATCTGTTTTTTATTAAAATGTTTATTTATCTTCTTCACAAACGGTAAATATAGTTTAATGAGCTGTTCTTTTGTCATCTTTAATTGTTTATGTCCTTCCGGCAAATAATTACCCAGATAAATCAGTCTGTTTTTCCCATAATTTTTCTTATCAATCATATTGGTGTGTTCTACCACTACGAGAAATGGGAAGTCCTTTTCCAGCACATTCATCCAATATCCCTTAATAAGTTTCTTCGATACTTCCAATATCAGCGTCTGCCCCCACAAATAATTCAACTCTGTCACCCCCACCGGTCCACCATCTCGAACATCGAGAATTCTATTTGCAATCGGCGCTGGTGTAGTTATTATCACCGCATCAAACCTCTCCCCATCAACCAACATTCCCGACCCATCTTTCTCAATCCTCTTTACCTCTACCCCCATTCTAATCTCCCCTCCATGATTTTTGATATATTCCTCCGTCTTATCGATCAGACGCGTGAATCCTCCTTCAAAATATCCGAGATTCTTTGTTCTCTTAGCCACTCGGCCCCAAAACCACGCAAGATTTACTTCGTTTACAAAAGGCCCGAATTTAGTCTTTAATAATTTATCCCAAATATCCCGATACCCTTCCTTACCCAGAAGCTTGGGTAACACATCTACCGCTCTGAACTTTTCCAAAAACAATCCGTTGGGAATTAACTTTAGTAAGCCGAGCCCCACTCCCATTCTCAGTCTGGACCAAAAACTAATACCTGAGAATTTAAGAAGTGACAACGGTGAGTCCAGCACTATCTCCTCGGAACGAAAAAAACTTGAAGTGATGGGGTGTTTGATATTTAGTGCACATCCGACTTTCTTTGAAAAATTAATTATTTCCTGATCATTGGTAAAAATGTGATGGTAAAAATTTTCCAAACTCCATCGCCATTCATTGTCTTTAAAACCCCTAGCCAATCCTCCGCATATTTCATTCGCTTCAAACAACACCGGCTGGTGGCCTTTGTCTACCAGGTAGACTGCGCTACTCAGGCCCACAAAGCCACCACCGATAATTGCAACCCGCATTGCTTTATAGAGCTAGGAGTATTCCAATAATCGCTAGCAACAGTCCGCCTCCAAAGGCCGCCACTCCCGGGAAATCAAGAATACCAGTTTCAGGAAGCACTGTTGGCTCTGCGGCCACTGCTGTTGGAGCTACTGTTGGAGCTGCTGTTGCACCTGCACACGCCGCCGTCGCAGGGCACAACTTGGTGGCACTTCCTTCACACGAATCGGTACACGTTGAGATTGTTGATGATCCAAGTCCACAAGTTGTAGGACAACCCGGATCACAAGATATCACTCCGGAAGGTGTGCATCCACACGCCGCAGCACTACAAGCAGTCACTTCAGTTCTCACAGACGGTGTCGTTAGTGATCCATCAGCTCTGGTGCATTCAGCTCCACCATTAGATGGTGCTGGGTTGTTACAAGTTCTAGTCTTTGTTCCGGTAGTTCCACAAGCAGTTGCGCTACAGGCGCCCACTTCACCCCATCCTCCGTCAACTCCACAAGCTGCTATTGCCGGGCAACTTTTTGTGGTTGCCACTCCACAAGAATCAGTACAGGTTGATATTGTTGTCGCAGCCGTTCCGCAAAGAATTGAACAGTCCGGATTACAAGTTTTTACACCTGAAGCTACACACAAGCTAATGGCAGAAACCGTACACGCAGTCGATCCAGACCAGCAAACTGTAGGTGATGTACTATCGGTCTTTTTACACAGTCCGTCAACTGGGTCACACGTCAATCCGGATACACAACCACTGGTACCACATGTCACACACTCACTCGCTCCAGGACACCAGCCCTCTGCTGGCTCTGGCAGCTTACATGGATGTGGTACAGCATCCAGACATGCCTCTCTTGCTTTACATTCTGACTTTTCAGCCGCTTTGGGTAAGCTTTCCGGTGCCGTAGGAGCGATTGGCCGCTCCTGGCTAACCTTAGACGAGATATAAATCGAAGCACCAGCTACCAAGATTATGATCAGAATTAAGAAAATCGATAGTATGGCTTTGTTTCTTTTCATTTTATCTATGGTTATTTGCTACTAACTTGACCTTCAAATTTATAGTTCCCAGCCTTCGTAATTTCATAATCACTGAAATACATTGTTAGGTGATTGGCGGCCGAATATGCTTGACCCATTTTCCACTCCGGTGTTTCCACGGCATCATCTATAAAGACTCTAAATCTAGCTTTTAGATTTGCTTTCGATCCTGTAATGGCAATTCTAATTTTGTCACCAATGTGCAGGGCATTTCTCTGGGCTACAGTCATGGGAGTTGTACTGTATCCGGTAGCTGTTTTAGCGTATAACGCTACCTCGGTACACACTCCAACTTCAGCACATGATTTCGTTCCTGGCACCACTCGAGTACCTCCACAATTGCTTGTCTGGGTCACATCTGTTCCAGTACATGTTAGAGCGGGATCCGGTGTCCAGGTTGGCACGCACGCAGCCCCCATCTTCGTAAAAGTAACACACTTAGCCTCAGGGTACGACCATTGCCCGCCATTCAAACTAAAGTAAGCATTGATCTGGATATTGGTTACCTGTTTAGCCGATCCACTTGTTCTTAGTCCAGTTCCATCCGTTTTGTTGTTTGGATCAGATAAGATCATCGGAGTTCCCCCATTGGGGCACTGAGCATTGGTTCCGGTACCGGTACAAACAACTGTTGGAGAATTACCCGTCGGGTTATTATCTGCATTATAGACAGCATAGAAGAATCCATTTACTGGTGTATTTGACTTGGAAGAAACCGTCAGAGTTTCGCCTACATTCAATATTGGTTTGTTCACAGTTGTCTCTCCAGCAACATTTGAACAATAGTAAGGCCTTCCAGCCGCAAATCGTAATCTTGTGTGGCATCATTTTCAATCGGGTCTCCCCAACACTCGATATTCGCCTGATCTGCGCCTGCAGTAACACCAGTGATGTCGGTAGAATTTGCTGTAGCATAATTAATTAATGGATTAATATCCCACCGCACCCCACAGGCATTGGCACCCGGATTCTTCTTTGGACCGCATTGACCAGGTTCCGCCGGAGGAATCCAGCCAACAGCTGGCTTATTTCCTCCTGAAGTCAGTGTCATGCTCAACGAATATTCTTCTCCAGCTACTACA
>LCIE01000021.1:0-18106 GCA_001000865.1 Candidatus Collierbacteria bacterium GW2011_GWC2_44_18
GGGTGTGCTTAATTTCATTTTAGAAACTTAGCATACTTTTTTACTTGATTCAATGGGAAAAAGGTCGAATTCTAGCAACCACTTTTTACTCTTAAGCCTGCAAGATTCACCATATCTCGCTTTATGCAATCTGACATCATCATGCCTATCAATAAAGTGGAAATTGGATAGATGACCATCAATGGAATCCAAATTTTTGAGAACACCTCGTCTCTGGACTCAACCGGTAGTAGTATCGTCAGAAACAGCATCATCACATGAATGAGTAAACCAAACACATACAACTCCATCAAAGATAATCTGTGCAAATTTTGAAGCCGAAAGCCTCTCCATATCAAGCCGGTTACACCAGACATTACAATCACCGACATTCCCATATAGACACCACTACCGCCTAAAAAGATCCTGTACACTCCTGTTATCGTCATCACGGTAAGTGTCGGAATCCATCCGAAGAACAATCCCACCGCTCCAATCAGCACCGAACGGGTGTCAAAGATTATCCCGGGAATTAACTCCCAGTGCGTCTCCATCACCGCCAAACCAACAATTCCAAGTAATATTCCGACTGTAACTTGCCAAATAAAAGTTTTGTTTTCTTTGAATCTTGAAGCCGACATCTCAAAAACCAAGACCATTACCAACAGAAGCGCTGCATTGTATATAAGTCCCCGGAAAAAACTATTCTCCATTGTTGCTCCTTTCATGCAGGCCTGATGCCATGTAACAATTCTAACAGGTTAGACACTCAATTCAATAGGTTACATTTGGTTGGCGGAGGAGGTGGCCTGCCTGCCGGTAGGCAGGGATTCGTCCTCAGTAAATTTCTGCTGAAATTTCTTCGGAACCTGGCTCGACAAGATCGTCACGAGCTTGTCTCCGCCTGTCCGAATCCCACTTGGGCAATAAAATATGCCCACACGAGGCGGGCATATTGTATTGCGGAGGAGGCGGGATTCGGACCCGCGTATGCCGAAGCATACTTGCTTTCCAAGCAAGCGCCATAGACCACTAGGCGACTCCTCCAATCAAAGGATATTTTACTCTAACCTATCCAAAGCTGCGAGCAATTCAAAAATCTCATTAATAACCACTGTTCTTGTCGGCACCTCTCCTTGCCTATAAACCGACCATGGACTGGGCAAATAAGCAGTCCTGGCTCCAAGCTCATCCGCGGGACGGACATCCCCCCCCAAACTATCTCCCACCACCAGACATTTCTCCGGTTCTACTCCCAATCCATCCATTCCCTTTTTCCAATCATCAGCCTTCTTGTGTCCATTTTCATCCACGATTACTATCTGATCAAAATAATCCCAAAGACATAAATTATTCAATTTAAATTCTGTCCATTTTACGTTGGCATGAGTCACCAAACCCAGCCTGATACCACTCTCTTTTAGAATTTCCAGCATTGTCCGCACTCCCACCCTTAGCCTTGGTTCTATTGCATATATATTAAGCAAGATATTCAATTCCTCCAAGATCACTTTCCCTCCGTGTTCAAACTTCTCCGCAAGCCTATCCACCACCGCTCCCCATCTTTTTGGATTTACACCCATTTTTTTGTATTCCTCGTCATTGATTTCTTTCAAGGCATTCATCACTTCTTCCTCTTCAACTCCAATTTTTTCCGCCACCACACGAGAATACTCTTCCATAAACCTAATGAAAATCTCACTTGTGTAGATCAAGGTATCATCCAAATCAAAAAGCACCGCCTCAATATTTAGCTTTTTTAGTTTCTCTTTCACCTCATCAAAGATAGGGTCTCTGTCCAGTTCAATCATGCCCAATATTTTACACCTCTGTGCACTTAGTGAGATTCGAACTCACAACCACCTCCTTCGGAGGGAGGTACTCTATCCAGTTGAGCTATAAGTGCATCCACCAAACCCTCCCAATTATCTCACCTTCCTAGCCACCTTTCTTGTTCCACACTCTCTCCCTATTTATTTCTATTATGTATTCTTGTAGTTTTTTCATATATTAATTATCTTCCATCATTGCTTTTTTCCATCTCAATTGTTCCATGTTAGGAGATAGAATATCGTCATCAAACATCGACAAAGACAAAAAAACATCAAGCTCTGGATAGTTTACAAACTTATCATATTGTCCCTTAAACTCCGCTCTGGCCCTGTCAATATCGCCTCTTTTCAAATAAGTATAAACACCGTTTATATAGTCATCTTTTTCCACTGCCTCAGAAAATCTTTCACTTTTGATTTTTGTCTTCACTAGCTCGGCGATTTCACCCAATGAATTTTTCCCATATTTCTCTCTACAAAACATTCTCATTTTCTTTTGATTCTGTCCATAAGTTTCAACAATTACCTCCATTTGCCACTTATTCCCTATTGTTTCCTCTATTTCTCTCAAAACTTTTTCTGCTTCATCTTTCTCATTTTTATTTTGGACTGTAAGGAATTTTGCATCTGACTGAAACTCAGTTCTCGTCAACACAATCTGTGGAAGATACTCTTGGAAACCTCTATCCATCAAGCTAACAACTCTTTCTTTTAAATCATCCTTGTCCATCTTCCCCTTCGGCCAGACATCAAAATCACTTTTGGCAAATCTTTCATCTGCTTCAAAATACCTAATCGACTCGTACTCCTCTAATTTCTTTGCACTTCTCTCTATTCCCAATTCCACTCTCAAATCTGTCTTTGCAATTTCAGTCTCACAATTCAATCTTGGCAAGTCAACCCCACGAGAATATCTTTTAATATAACCCTCTTCAGTTTTTCTATATCCAAACACTCCACCATCTCCAAAAAACTTCAACCATTTTTGTCTGTTCATCATCATCTGCCCCAATAATTTCTTTTTGGTCTCAGCATTAATTTCCACATCTGCGTTGACCGAATCTAGTTTTTCTTGAATATAAGCACTATTTTCATCTCCCTCAACATCATCAATTTCACCCCTCTCGTTTGCCATTTCCTGAAAAATCAATCCATTTATCTCCATCAGTTTTGTTCCCACTCCCATAATCTCTCCACTTACAGCAATATCAATTCCTCCCATTTTGATTTCTGCTCCGTTATCCTCCCTCAATCCAACTTCAGAAAATCCAACAATTCTATCTCCCACTTTTGCGAGCATAAAATACACATCAGAATACTTTGCTTCTTCATTCGCCACATCTTTCATCCGATAACTACATATCTCCAACAATTTTCCATTATCTACACCAAAAATAAATTTTCTGTCTGGCTCTACAGAAACATCTTTCCATTCATTCTCAAATCTATCCTTCCATAGATCCAATTTCTTATCAAAAACACCTCTATCAAAATTAATCTCTGATATGCTTTCGGTATTCATCATTTTGGCGGAGGATACAGGAGTCGAACCTGTTAGCCCAAAAGGGCATTGGTTTTCGAAACCAACGCATTACCGTCCTGCCCACCCTCCACAGTGAGCCCGGTGCGATTCGAACGCACGACCTATTGCTCCGCAAGCAATTGCTCTATCCAGCTGAGCTACGGACTCATACGAGGTATATTTTACCATCTACGGGCTATTTTCCTCTACTCAAGAGGCATTTTCTCACCAACCCACTTCAGGGCCCTATCTACCCAAGTCACCGGGGGGTCCTGATATATCACTCTTTCCAACATAGTGTTTTTGAGCTCCTCTTCTTTCTTCGGATCAATTACTACCACCAAGTGCCAGGGTATCGTAGCCAAATTTATTCTCATTAGTCTAGTTCCCCACTTAGTTTCAAACCAAAACACAGTCATCTCCTCATAGCGATAGGTTTTCTCCTGGGACTTCAAACCCCAGGTAGTCAGAATCGTCCTCACCATCTGAGGTACCGTCTTGGCCATCGACCAAAGCATAAAAACTAGAGCCCAAATAACCACCACCGGCATAACTCCTTCAATAAAATAGAAAATTATCGACACCAAAAAGGCAATCACTATCACCGAACTATAAAACTCCCTACTCCAAACTTTATGCGGCCGATCGTAAGCCTCAAACTCCAAAAGAATTCTTTCGCTTAAGTCTCGAATTTCTGTTTGATCTGTAGCCACATTTCATCTTAACACAGGCGAGCCCTTCTTCGAAATGGCGGTTTAGTAAACCGGAGCACTCGACCGCTATGCGACCCCTCCTTGGCGGAGAGTACAGGGGTCGAACCTGTTAGAGCTTACGCTCATGAGTTTTCAAGACTCACGCATTACCGTCCTGCCCACTCTCCAACGGGGTAATTTTACCATTCTAAGAGCTTCAACTGATAAAATAGCTTGGACCCAAAAGGAGGCGTCCGATAGTGGTTATTCGAGAAGGTTGCTAACCTTCGACCTAACAAGGTCTCGTGGGTTCGAATCCCACCGCCTCCGCATTAAACAAAAACTCTCCCTTGTGGGGAGTTTTTTGATAAGATCGATTATCTATGAAAATTGCAATCATCTCCGATACTCATGACAACATGAGAATTCTTAACAAAACTGTTAACTATCTTAATCTCATTTCTATTGATTTACTTATCCATTGCGGCGATTGGGACATGCCATTTACTATGAGGGGTCTTATCGGAGCAAAATTTCCAATCAAATCTGTCTTAGGCAATGGGGACCCGGATATTCAAAAGTTTCTTTATCAATTACAGAATCTAGACGTCCTTAAGGATCTAAAACTAGATATCCAACTTAGAATGCAAGATTTCATCCTAGATGGAAAAAGAATTTGTGTCTTTCATGGGGATGACAAATCGATATCAAAATTGATAATTGATTCACAATTCTACGATCTTTATTGTATGGGACACGATCATCAGTTTTCAGTCGACACGAAAGGAAAAACCACAGTCGTAAATCCAGGTTCTTTTGTTGGATTCAAAATTGAAACCGGGGCAGAACCAATAAACATGGTCATATATGACACAGAGAAGAGCACTACAGAAATCGTTGACCTCGAAAAAGATATTGGTGATTCTTAATAAAAGTTCGAACTTCATCCCCTCCACTTCTATTTTCTCCTTAATCCCAATGAAAATCCAAAGACCAAAAGTGAAATCAACACTATTGTCCCCCCTGTCGAAAGATTTAGATAGAAAGAAGTAAATATTCCCGCTACTACCGAAAACACCGACACCAGCTCAGCAATCACAATTGTCTTCATAAAACTTTTTCGAAACTGCAACGCCGTCACTACCGGTATCACCATCAAAGCCGAAATCAAAAGAACTCCCACAATCGGAATCGAGAGCGTTACCGTCAGAGCCGCCAAAATAATGAGCAGTGTGTTTATCATCCGGGTCGGGATTCCACTCACCTGAGCCGATTCCTCGTCAAAAGAGATATACACCAATTCTTTATAGAATAGATACAAAACTACAGCCACCACTGCCCCCAAGATTCCAATGATATAGAGATCTGCTTGCTTCACCGTCACGATCGATCCAAACAAATAATTCAGCAGTCCCACGTTAAATCCGTGTGCCAAACTAATAAGGACCACTGCCAAAGCCAAACTCCCGGACAAGAAAATTGCCAAAGCCGACTCGCCGTAAACTTTTTTGGAGCTTCTTAGTCTCTCGATCACCACCGAAGACAGTACCGTCGAAACCATCGCCGTCAAAATAGGATTAATCTTTAACAAAAAACCAATCGCGATCCCAGCAAGTGATACATGGGCAAGAGTATCAGCGATTAAAGAATAACGTCTCAAGACTAAGAATATACCGATCAGAGGAGCGATCAATCCAATAATGATCCCGGCTTCAAAGCCCCGGACTGCAAAACTATATTGAAATAACTCAAACATGTTTGTGGTGATGAATAAATTTATTGTCTCCATAGAGTTTTTCCAAGTCGCCCTTGTTGAAGTTTTTAGGGTTGTTATCATAGCTCAAACTTCTGTTCACAAAAGCAATTTCCGTTACCTCATTCACTACAGCCTCGATATCGTGCGAGATAAACACCAACGTCAGTTCCAGTTCGCGGTTCAGTTTCTTCAACAGTTGATAAAACTGATCTTGAGCCATTACATCAACACCGGCCATGGGTTCGTCCAGAAAAATAACCTCCGGTTGTCCCGCCAAAGCTCTTGCAACAAATACTCTTTGTTGTTGACCTCCGGAAAGATCTCCAATTATTCTATCTCTGAATTCGTACATTTCCACCTGCCTGAGAGATTCATTGATTATTTTTTTATCTTCTTTGGTCAAAGACTTAAACAACCCTAATTTGCCATATCTTCCCATCGCCACAACCTCAAAAACAGTGGCTGGAAAGTTAACATCGAAGTTGATTACCTTCTGTGGCACATATCCAATCCGTGACCGATCCCTGAATTCATGAATCTCTTGGCCAAACATTCTTACCTTTCCGGCTGACGGTTCCAAAAGCCCTAACATGATTTTTATCAAAGTCGTTTTTCCACCCCCGTTAGGACCAATCACCCCCAGATAATCTCCTTTGTGAATATTCAAGCTCACCTTCTCCAGCACCAAATCCTCGTTATATGCAAACGATACTCCTTCGACTTCAATAATATTTTTTGTATGGTCTACTGGCATTCTAGTGCAGTTCGTAAATTTGCTAAATTATCTTCCATTATGGTCAAGTAAGTTTTTCCTTGCGTCAAGTCATTATCGCTTATTCCCTCAATGGGGTCCAATATCAGAGTCTTGGCTCCAATTTCTTCGGCAATCGTCTCAGCTAATTTTGGACTCACCAAATTTTCGAAAAATATATATTTTGTGTTCTTTTCTTTGGCAAACCTAGCCACTTCGGTCATTTGCTTGGTAGAAGGTTCTTCATCCGGGGAAAGTCCGGCAATCGCCACCTGCGTCAACCCGAATTCTCTGGTTAAATATCCAAAGGCCGCATGAGAAGTCACGACTTCTTTTCTCATACAACCAGCAAGACCTTGAATATAGTCCTCCTGCAATTTATCGAGTTTCTGATTGAGTATCTTTGCGTTTTTGGAATAATATTCTTCATTCTTTGGATCCACCAATATTAGTGCGGCCAAAATATTCCCGACTTCTTTCTTGGCTAACTGTGGCGACAGCCATACATGAGAATCATTTCCTACAAACATACCCCTACCCGCTTCTACAACCTGTACATTTTTCAAATCTTCTTTAACTTTCACTCCCCATGCCTCGAGTTTTCCCCCATTAAGAATTAATAGTTTTGCTTTCTGGATTTCCGCCATATCTCTGGCTGTCGGCTCATAGTCATGGGGTTCAGTTCCAGATGGAGTAATATTCCTGACCAATATCTTATCTCCGCCTATCTCGCTTGCCAAAAAATACAAAGGGTAAAGCGATGCCACCACTCGAATCTTTCTTCCGTCATTGCGAACCCCGATTCCATCGGGGTGTGGCAATCTATATAAATAAATACTCACTATCCCCATACCCATAATTAAAAATACAAAAACCAAAATCAATCCCAAAATAAAATCTCGTTTCACAACTAATATTGTAATAGATTAGTGAGCAAGTGCCAGCCCCCACACCACCTCCGCCCCTGCTTTCTTCAACATTTTGGTACATTCTCTCATATCTGCTCCACTTGTAAAAACATCATCCACCAACAATATTTTTTTTCCTCTGATATCTGACACCTGAAACCTGCCCGTCCGGCAGGCGGGTCTGCGATCTACGACAAAAGCGTTTTCTATGTTCTTTTGTCGCTCTTCCCTCGTTTTCATTAACGCCTGCTGCTTTGTATTTTTCGTTCTAGCCAGAACATTCTCCACCGGAACCAATAACGTTGAACCAATAACCTTTCCCAGTTCTTCCGCCTGATTAAATCCCCTCCAATTTTCTCTATAAAAATGTAATGGCACAGGTACAAGAAAATCAAAATCAAAGCCAGTTTCAAAAATAAAGTTCTTCATCACCATACCCATCAACTCGCGATTAAACCCGTACTTTATTCCATCTACCACCGCCCGAGCTATTGGCTCTTGGTATTCATAAATCGCAATTAGTCCATCCATACCGTAACGGCTTTTACATCTTGAATGAGTCCAACCCATGGGAGACCCTTCTCCGCACATGGGGCATATTTGCTCGACAAAATCGAGTCTCTCCTCGCAGTCCTTACACAAAAAACTTCCCCAAACCCTGCACCCAACACATGTTTTTGGAAAAACAAAATCTATTATCGCCTCCCAAATCATCATTTATCTTAAATCAATACGTCATTGCTTGTAGGGGCGGACCCCTGCGTCCGCCCGTCTGACGCGGCAACCTGCCTGCCGTAGGTCGAAGATATCGTGTATTTCACGATCAGGTCTCACTCCATGTAAAATAGCCTTGTGAACATCCAGAACAAAAAGGCCTACTTTGATTACGAGGTTATTGAGTCCTTCGAGGCTGGCCTTGAGCTGACTGGAGCCGAAGTCAAAAGTATTAGAAGCGGTGGAGCCAACTTCGCCGGAGCCCGAGTTCTTCTTCAAGAAGACGGTGCTTACCTCATTGGTCTCAACATTCAAAAATATAAGTTTTCCAGTTTACCGGACTATGACCCCGCACGCACCAGAAAGCTACTTCTTCACAAGAAGGAAGTCGTGGCTATTCAAACAAAAATGAGATCAGCCGGGTTGACTTTGGTGCCTCTGAAGCTGTATAATAAGGGTAGTCTCGTGAAGGTGCAGATTGCCCTAGTTCGAGGCAAAAAGAAGTTTGAAAAGCGTGAGTTGATTAAAAAAAGGGTCTCAAACCTGGCTTTAGCGAGACGTTTAAAAAACCAATAGATGAAAGGACAAAAAATGGATCTGTTCTGGACCAAAATTATCCCTGAATGTGTTGCCAAGTATCCTTGGGGTGGTGAATTTACGGCTAAAATGAGCCTAAAAAAGTATCAAGAAGGCATTAAGTCTAAAATTAAGGCTATGGATGAAAATGAATTTGACCTATTTTTGGCCGCCGTCGTCATGCAAGCTAGTCGTGACCAAATGATGGGTGTGAATTTGACTGAAAAAGTTGGTTTCCTCCGAGGTCTTCGCGCCTAAGATTGGGGACGACAGGAATCGATGGGATAGTACGTTTACAGATGCAAGCCTCCTTTGGTAATAGGAGTCAAACAGACCAAAATACAACTGTCAATAAAGAAGACAAGTTACTTGGTTTCGTTGCTAGTGGAGTCAAATCCCTCGCTAATGAAATCAAATCTTTCGCTCCCGTTTACGCTTTTGCCTAAACTGTAGCTTAAAGACGTCTTGAGAGCCGGCGGATCCCGGGCTACTTTCAGGGCGATAAAATACCGGATTGAATGCTTCAAGTTTGATTTAGGCTTGAGGACTAACTTATTCTAAGTCGACCATAAAGTGTTCTTGTTTGCCTGAAGCTTTACGGAAAATCGGCAATCTAAGCTTGTAGACTCTGTACTCAGATTACTCCAGACGAGGGTTCAATTCCCTCCGTCTCCACATAAAGCAAAACCCCTCCCTCGTGGAGGGGTTTTGCTTTATTGAATAGTGGAGGAATTGAAAGGCGGAAGCGCGACGGCGCTGAGCCGGGTCCTGAGAAACTTTTAGCAGAAAGTTATCGAAGGAATTCCCTCCGTCTCCACCAACAAAAAGTCCACCCTCGCGGTGGATTTTTTGGTTGTACATACCCTCGTCATTGCGAATCTTGTATTCAAGCTGAAGCAATCCCCGACTCGGAGATTGCCACGTCGCTTTGCTCCTCGCAATGACAAATATCGACCGAAGACTTCAATTCCTATTTCATCACTCCTACAGTCCCTCCTACCAACACCATCAGATTCCCTTGTCCGTCAAATTCA
Organism: Candidatus Collierbacteria bacterium GW2011_GWC2_44_18; assembly: GCA_001000865.1. Classification (GTDB taxonomy): domain Bacteria; phylum Patescibacteriota; class Microgenomatia; order UBA1400; family MFAQ01; genus UBA10133. The sequence goes on from LCIE01000021.1 coordinate 9,765, forward strand.
ATATCTGTCGCTTCAGTCAATCGACTAGACTTTAACACTTGGTTACATATCCCAGTTTCTTTACTACACATCACCACCCATCCGTGCCCAGTATCAAGAAGCGCCAATTTTACTCCATCTGTTTCTACCGCCACTCGTTGTACTTTTATATCAATAGGAAGACCACTCAAAGAAAACGACTCCTTTAATCCACGTCTAAATTTTTCAACTTCTCCTTTTTCGTAAGCTACCCAAACATCACTATCAATAGCCATATCTACCGGCTCAGAGCTCATCGTCTGATCTTGTTTAAGCCATCTAATTCTGTCACCAAAACTCTCCCCAACCGCCGCATATTTGTATATTTCCTTATTTCCCTGATCGAGTACGTATAAGTTACCTCCGAAACTGCCCAGCACCTCTGGTTTTGCCACCGCTGAGTCAAATTTGATTAAATCCACCCCCGATATAGCATTTCTTATTCCATCGTTGTTAAGTACCACGATTTTATTTCCCCCAACAGCAGTATCCAACCATCCTAAATCTTCCCCCTTTCCTGCTACTACTTTTATATCCTTTGTTTTTATCTCCGCCGTGGCCACTATCCCCATTGCTGTATCAAGTATTAACAATTGATTTTTGTCCTGCAAACCAAGCCTGTTACCCTTGAATCCCTGTCTAATTAGGTCAATTCTTAAGATTTCCTCGATTTGGCTTTCCTTCTCGCCCGACACCTCCATCCATCCATCATTGATGATTCTTTCCAGACCAGAAACCTCCTTGTTGTATTTACCTGAGACAAATTGATTTTTCCCCTTGTCAAAAGCCGATCTTGCATCCTCAATCAACTTCTTCGCCCCTGTGGAATTAATGGAAACTAAACCCTTTGCCTCCAATAAGTTCTTTTCTATCGGTTCAGAGAAACTCAGCCATTTCTTTTGCTCGGCGGTGCGCTTCATTTTTATTGAGCCAGTAATCAAACTTACCACAAGAAGAAGCAAAAATAATACCCCCAAGAACATTGACCATCTTTTTCTTTTAGGTATCATTCCTCCGTGCACCAAACCCTTCTGTTCAACTGGACGAAACTCGAGCCATTTATTAATTAATTTCTCTCTCCAGCCTATCGGACCCACCAATTTATCTTCCGCCAAATCCAAAACCAGTTTTCTGTCATTCACTTCGGAAACTTTGTTATTTTTTTCCGTATACTCTTCAATCACAATATTTTTGGGTTCTTGCTCCAGTAATTCATTAAAGTTCAATACCAACCCAGCGGCCGCGACATTTTCTTCAATCAATTCGCGATTCCATCGTCGGACATCTTCTTCTGTCGCCACCGACAACTTTCCAAAAATCTCTTCCTTAATCTTTCCGACTAGAACTACTATTTTGTCTCCACTGGAGATGTTTCCTTTCACCACTTTACCTGGTAATAATCTTTCGGCGAAATCATACTCCTGTTGGTTGCGAGTAAGCACCACCTTAACCATCCCCCATCTCGCGATTCTCATTTCCCGTTTCCCATCTGGATAACTCACCCACACCCAAACCCCGTTTAAATTAGGAAATTTTTCCTCCCATCTTTTCCCAAAGTCCCCAAGATCTCCTAAAAATTCTAACTTATTAAAATATTCTTCAACCCAGGCCATCTGTTCAGCATCTCTCTCCGCCCAGTTCTCCATATTCTCATCAAAGACGACCCCTAAAAGAGCTCCTTTATCTATTAACTCCTTATCATCAAACGGAATCCGCGCATAGATCTGTGCCCAGCCATTAGAACCTTCCTCGTTTACCACTCTCCAAAAAGATAATCCTAAGCCAGTATTCATTGTTGGGCAGGTGTTCCTTTCCTAAACTAATAGTACAATAACAGTCACAAAAAGCGAAAATAAAAAGTATCCCCAAGTTAATATTTTTAGGCTTTTTCCAATTGGCAGATTAACCACCTTGTCCATCAAGCTTTCCTGCCTGACCATAATAATAGAAAGAATCAAAAAAAGTATCATCGATATCTTCGCCATAAAACCCACAATCAAACTTAGGCTTATCACTACTCCTGGTATTATTTCCATGGTTTTTCTGCTTCCTCTGTTAATTGTGAAATTACTCCAGCCACCTTATCAGGGAAAGCCACTGATTCAAAAGTAAAAGCCGACATCTCCCCTGCTGTATCTGGAGTTCTTTGCTCTGATGCAGTCTGAATAATTACATCTCCGTAATTAAAAAAGCTAGCCAAAATTCCCTTCTGGGTGTAGTTTACATCTTCGACTCTTGAAATCTGAGCCACGTTCACCGTCTTGCTCAACAGTCCAATAAAGTCCACATCCACCAATCTTTCGTTGGTAATAATATACACGTTGTAAAACCACATCAGAAAGCTTTGCATCCCAAAGAATATAAGCGCCATGTACCAAAGCATGGTAACACTCACGAGTGTATTGCTGTCTAAAGCTTTCAAAAAAGGAAACTCTCCCCAAACAAATGGAATCACAAAAGCGAAACACAGCATCGCTATCCACCTCAAATTGGTTACAAAATGTCTTCTTCCCAAAAGCAAGACGGTTTCATCGTCTTGTTGAGCTTCAAACCTAAATCTGTGAGGACGAGGAACACACGAACCAAAAGATCTACCGGAAAAACCTCCGCTTAACAACTTTTTTATCTCCTCAGACTCCGCTTTTACGTTTTCTGCTTTAAAAACTTCCGGCATACCCAATTGTACCAAACTTACCCGCTGGTAAGCAGAACACTGTTCTTACTTCTTCTCTATGTTTATAAAAGTAAAACTACCTTGGTGGATTGCCAAGTATCCAGGAGCCCTTGTGTTAAAAACTTGTTTAAACTCTGAACCAGAGATCGACAGCTCGCCTCTATTTGTTTGAAACACAACCTCTGTTGTCTGACCATTGTTATTATTCCTCGTGGTTACACTGGAGATCGATGTCACCGGATTACTAAGCTTAGACCGCAAATCACTTACTGAATAAGGGTCTCCCGTCTGGCCCCCAACACTACACTGATTAATCGTTACCGGTAAAACTCTTCCTGTATCGACCCCGTTACCTTCACCCCTCTTTAATACCAACCAAGCATTGATAATATCCGACATCTCTTCTGTGCTCATCCACGGCTTCCTTCCACAATCACTGTTACTATCGCTATACCGATTAGTACCCGAAGATTTCACCTCTCTGTACCACGCTTTATAAAACCACGGAGCATTTGCTTTTGATTCCCAAGCTTTTGACGTCCAAATGTCCCCTCCGGAACCGTCGGCAGTATCCCACCCAGATGTATTCAAGTAACCTCCTGCAATAGCAGAATATTGGGTGCTGATATCTTCCAAAATCATCCCTCTTGTTTCTTGGACTGCTTCTCTCCATGCTTGAGGAGGATTATCTGCTTTGTTTTTTGAAAAGGCCTGGCAATGCTCATCTGTACATATCGCCTTGTTCTGGGTTTTATAATTTCTATATGCAAAAGTTCTCGCAGCCACTGCTTGAGCTTTCAAAGCTTCTTTATGCCACGAATCCGGCATTTCAGCTATTCCATAAAGATACTTCTCCTCAAAATTCATAGAATCATACCCGATAACTTTAATATCACCACCTGTGTCTTTTTGTACCGGTTCTTTTTTATAGTAGGCATTCAATATTTTTTTATAATCTTGTCCGTCTTCCGCTCTCTTTTTCGCTCCGTACTGACTCATTCCATTTCTGTGCGTATGTGCCCCAAAAGAAAATACGGCAAAAGATCCCGATGGTGCCTTTTCTTTAAAACCTGCAATTGTTGCATCATAGTCACCCGATATTGGAACAGAACCTACACCGGTGATGTAACTTCCGCTTCTTGCTGAAATGATCGCCTGCTGTTTTGCCGATAGAGCAGCAATTTTCCCTGTTAAGTCTTTCTGGTATGCTTTGGCCTTTGCCACCTCTCCTTCAAAAAAGTCACTTTGTTTGTCCAGCTCTGCTTGCAGTTTTGCTAGTTGTGCCTTCTGAATTTCTAGTTTTTTCTTGTCTGCTTCCAGAGATCCGATCTCCTGAACCAAATTGACGATTATTTGTTTATCTCTGTCACTGCTTTCCTGTCTTAAGGATAGCTCCAATCTAGCCTGTCCCATACCAGTGTTAGACAACAAACTTACCCAGAGAGGTTGTGACCTGAGTCTTATATACATCTCCCTGATCTTTACCGACAACACCAGATATTGTGTCGACACTTTTTCACTTCTTTCTTTAATTCCAGTTTCGGTGGTTTTTAGTTTTGCCAAAGCCGTATTGATCCCTTTTTGTAGGGTCGCTATCCTGGCTCCTAGTTTTTTGACCTCAGTTTCCAAAGGCGCCGTCGCCGCCAGTGACATGTCTAGTTCTTTTTGTGACTCATTTTTACAGATTTCGAGCTGACCAATGTCCAGATTGTTGATATTCCCATCAGAACAATCGATCGCCGCCACCGACCGCATACCGGCACCCAAAGATAGCATTATCACCAACAATAAAATATATCTCCACTTCATCTCTCTAAGTTTATCTCATTCAACACTTCCTGGTGCTTTTCCTATTGCTAATTTAACCCTATAGTCGTAAAATACCCAAAGCACGTTCAAAATCAACAGTTTGGAGGATATTATGCCTATTCGCTGGATTCCCGATGGCAACGGTGGTTTTATTAAAGATACGGTGCCAAGCGGTTTTGAAAGTATCGGTGTAATGATACTAATAGTTGGCGCAGCATTGGTAACGCCGCTTATGATCGGAATGTTTGGTTCACTGACCTTATTCGAAATCATCAAAGTCATTTTCCCCGCCTTATCCGTTTTGGGAGCGATTCTCTCAGGAATAATTCTCACACTCTTATTCCTAGTGCTGAGCATACCGCTTTACAGTACAAAATACCATAAAATGTCAGCATCCGGAAAAATTGCTTGGGCGTTTGTAATATTATCTTTCGCAATTTCCCCAATCTCCTCACTCTTTTGGACATATGGTGCCGAATTGGGCGGAATAGGATCGTCTGCAAAAGTCATCAAATTTCAAGACAATTTTCCATTTTACGATTCCAACCTTTGTACTGACCAAGGTACTCACGGATGGCAAAATAGCTGTTCCCAGGATCCAAATGGAAGTTCAGACTTGTCTGTATGGACTTTATATTCTGTCAGGAACACGGGTAACCAAAATATCGATGTTCACCTTGACTATTTTCATTCACCGTGTTTTGCAGAAAACGATGCCACCTTTTTCACATTGGCTCCAAATCAAGAACAGAGTTTCGCCTGTGAAACACAATACGGATACAGACGTTCTAATGGAGAAATCGAAATCAAATATCCGGAAACATGCATCGCTGTTAGTCCATTTCAAGTCTATGCATCAGAAAAACACCGCAAATTTTGTCAGGCTAACAATTGGAAATAATCCATTGCAAAGAACCCTCTTTTGAGGGTTCTTTTTAAACAAACAACTAGCATGTTAAAATTACTTGTCCATGAAGCCCAAATTACCATCCCTTTTCTTCACTTTTCTAATCTTTATCGCTTCCGTTAGCCAAAGTTATGCCGTTTCCCCTAACTGCACCACCACGGGTGGAAACCCTGGAATTGATACTGCTCTTGGCTGTATTTCTACTTCTGTTGACGCCACCGGAGACTCATTTTTCACTTCAGTCATCAAAATCGCGGTTGGTTTGGGAGGTGGACTTGCTCTTATTCTCATGCTCTTTGGTGTCTTTATCATCACTACCTCGGCCGGTATCCCCGATAAGTTAAAGGAAGGTCAAGAAATTATTACTTCTGCCATCTCCGGCCTTATCTTTATTATTTTGTCTGTCTTTTTATTAAGACTCATTGGGGTCGACATTCTTGGCCTCCCTGGTCTAAAATAAACCATGTCATTAATAAATCTAGTGCTGGCAGTCGACGAAGTAGATATTTCAGGTCTAGAAAGAGACACCGCTACGGCAATTGGTGCAAAATCTTTTACCGATCTAGCCAGTTTATTCTCGAAGGATCTCATCAATCTTATTTTCGTCATCGTCGGACTTCTTTTCTTTGCCAGTCTCGTCATGGCCGGTTGGGAATATATGATGAGTTCCGGAGACCCGAAGAGGGTCGCCGGTGCCACCACCAGGTTTACCAATAGCCTACTTGGTTTAATTATGTCCTTTGTGGCCTATCTAGTTGTCAAGATTGTTCTTTCTTTCTTAGGTATCGGCAGTCTAATTTAATCTTCTTTGGTATAATTTCCCAGATGGATACCCCAATCAAACATATTGCGATTATGATGGATGGCAACCGTCGCTGGGCTCGGGCCAAGGGGTTAGATCCTGTTAAGGGCCATGAATACGCCGCCAACCACACCATCGAACCGATTATCGAAAAATGTGTCGATCTCGGTATACCTTATGTAACCTTTTGGGCTTTCTCAACCGAAAACTGGAAACGTGAGGAGAAAGAAGTTAAAGGAATTCTGGAAATATTTAGATTGGCATTTGGAGCTCTAGCTCTTCGGTTTATCAAAAGAGGGGCCAAACTTAATCTTCTGGGTGATATGAGTCGCTTTCCCGAAGATATTTCCAAAAAATCTCTTGATATGCTTACCAGATCAGCCAATAACAACAAAATAACCGTATCTTTCGCCCTAAATTATGGCGGGCGGGACGAGATCGTTCGGGCTGTCAAAAAAATCATTACCGACAAAATTCCTGCTGACCAAATCACCGAAGAAACTTTTTCATCCCACCTGGACACAGAGGGTATGCCAGACCCTGATCTGATTATCCGCACCGGAGGAGAACAGAGGACTTCAGGATATCTCCCTTGGCAATCGGTTTATTCCGAGCTATATTTCACCCCCACTCTATTTCCCGACTTCACTCCCGACAAGCTGGTAGAAGCTATCAACGACTTCTCCCACAGAGATCGCCGCTTCGGCGGGGATTCCACCCCAAAGACGAAATAGAATCTCATCGGTCGCATCTTGGGTAAATCCTTTTCTTTCAAAGTTATGACGGATCTGTGTATAGTCTCCCACTAACGGTATCGATCCTCCTGGATATTTATAAACACTTATCTCCGACCCCTTCAATACTTTTTCTTTTCCTTCAAACCTCATCCTTGTTGGTTGTTCCCGCCAGTGTCTTGGTATTTCCATAAACTAAATACTAAGACCCTCTTTCTCCCAAACACTCTCACATTTCCCTCTCCACCATATACCTCGCGATCCCTTCCAAGTAATCTATTGCTTCGCTATTCAGTCCTCTCCCACGTAATTTAGACGCTGTTTCGGCCGCTTTCTCGGCATAATTTTTTGCCACTTCTATCGAATATCCATACGCCCCACTTTCGAGGATCGCCTTCTTCGCTTCGACAATGGCTTTATTATTCACCCTCAATTTTCCCCAAACTTCCATCAAACTATTTTTCTGCCTCTCTGTTCCCATTTCCATAGTTTTTACCACTAGCAAAGTTACCTTCCCTTGTAACAGATCTGAGTCTGCCGACTTTCCCGTCTTCTCTTCGTCACCATACACCCCCAAAATGTCATCCTGCAATTGAAAAGCAATTCCACCGTCTACCGCATACTCTCTTAATATGGTCAGAACTTCCGTTGAAAGTCCGGCGAGCAATCCTCCAATAATTAGCGGATTTTCGAAAGTATAGATCGCCGTCTTGGCTCGGTGTAAACTCATCACTTTCTCTTCTGTCATCTCTCCTAGTTTTGAAAGGCTAGCGTCATACGCCTGCCCAAAAGCAGTATTGGTAATTCCTCGGAGAAATTGTTTCATCGCTCTGCTCGTTTTGATTTCATCAAAGCTACAATCTAAAAGCCTCTCGAACCCCAAACATAAAACCGCATCTCCAAGACAAACTGCCATCGAGTCTCCATAGTGGTTATCACCCTCACCCAGGAATATTTGCGTTGTTGGGCCTCCTCTCCTTACCAAGTCTCTATCCATAAAATCATCATGCATTAGTAGGGCGGTATGTACCAGCTCCACCGCCTCTGCCACCCTCCACACCTTCTCGAACTCGTCATCGTGGGTAGGGGCGGACCCCTGCGTCCGCCCGAATTCTGTGGCAATCTCACTCCACCCACATTGTTTCCCCAACATATACCCCCAAATCACAAATCCTGCTCGGGCCCTTTTTGCCGACCTCAGATTATGTTCTTTGGCATGAAAGAGCATTTTCTTGATTAGCTCTTTTTGGGTCTTATTAAACCCAAAACCGGACTCTATTTCTTCATTCCAATACTTCTCGAGCCTCGAATCCGCTTCTGTAGCCACTTCTATCAGCTTCTCCTTCGACCACCGTCCTAGCTTGTTTGTTTCCATGTCTCTGATTTTACTGTAAAATG
>LCIE01000021.1:18111-18586 GCA_001000865.1 Candidatus Collierbacteria bacterium GW2011_GWC2_44_18
CCGCCATAGCCGCCGTACCACTGGAAGATTGGTATGCACCCGCCAAAGTACTCGAAAGTGGGAGTGATGCCACACTCTCGAAACTCATCAATCCGCTGGTGTACAACATTCTCATTATCTCTGGGGTTATGGCTTTTATTGTCATTATTCTTGCCGGCTTCAATTACATTACGGCTAGTGGAGATAAGGGCAAACTAGAGCAATCACAGAACATGCTAAACTATGGCATACTCGGATTAATCCTTATCGTCACCGCTTTCCTTATCACCCGAGTTATGGGTGCCGTCATCGGTTTTAAATTCTTTTAACCATGATCAATATAATAAATCAGTTAATCGTCAAATCCGCTCAAGCCGCTGATGTAGTTGGTATCATAGATCTTCCCGCCGGCATTCCCAAAGAAACCACCCAAACCACGGACGTTATTTCTGCTCTCGTTCGTTTTATAGTCGTCATTGCCGGAATTTTTGCTCTG
>LCIE01000022.1 GCA_001000865.1 Candidatus Collierbacteria bacterium GW2011_GWC2_44_18
AGTATTGAGGGGGCCAAGGGCGTTCTCTTCAATATTGCCGGTAGTAAGAGTCTTACTCTTACGGAGATAAACGAAGCCTCATCAATTATTACTCAGTCAGCCGACCCAGACGCCAACATCATTTTTGGCACTACCATCCGTGAGGATCTGGGTGATGATATCCAGATCTCGGTGATTGCCGCCGGTTTTGACAGCATTCGTCATTTCAATCCTGCTTCCGGTGGTAATTCTTACTTCAAGCCCACTAGCTTTGAAACTCAGCCTTCTCCTTCTGTCATTCCGAACGTAGTTGAGGAATCCCAATCTACTTCTTCCAAATCCTCTCCCGCTGGCAAATATAAGCTCCAGCATGACGAGGTTGACATCGAGGACGATCTGGACATCCCCACATTCCTAAGAAATAAGTTTTAGATCCGTTTTAACACCGAGACCGTCGAATAATTGACACGGAAGTATTAATGGTAAATAATGAATTCTATGCAAAGGAAAACTATTAAGAAGATACCTCCTCGAAAAATTAAAAGTCTTAGTCTGGTTTTATTACTGCTTGGCGTCCTTTTTGCCTCGCTTTTAATCGCTGGAAACAGCTTAGGTTTTTTCAAATTAAACTCTTCTGCATCTCAACTTGACTGTATAAGGGGTGGAGATATATGCTTCAAGGGAGGAAAGGGCTGTTGCTCCGGTAATTGTAGTAGTGACAAGTCACAAAACGGATCTCGCGCGAAAGGTGAGTGTCTTTCTACCCGAAAGCCCACGCCTTCTCCCACCCCATCCTCAAAACCAGGACCAACTAAGACCCCCCGTAAGTGGCCCAATTGGCGACCCATATAATAATGCATGACCAAAAAAACTAAGACCACTGAAGAAACTATTAAAGTCTCAGGTGAAAATCTTCTGAAAACCGTTAAGGGCTTAATCGCCCAGGGTAATGTCCGTCACATTACGATCAAAGACAAGGACGGCAAGACGATCATTGAGTTCCCACTTACCATCGGAGTTGTCGGGGCCGTATTCCTACCTGTCCTGGCCGCCGTAGGTGCTGTGGCTGCTCTAATAGGGGAGTGCACCATCTCCGTCGACCGCATCAAAGAATAGGACCTAACGAGAAAGTTAGAAAATCGTCCCCCAGCGAGCAAACCTATAGCATTGACTTTTGAGGGTATTTGTAGTATACTAGGCACAGTTAGAGTGTAAACCCTGAGGTTGTTTGACCTCATTAGCCATGGTTCCTTAAAAGGAGACGAATGAACAGCAAAGCCGTTTCAGAGTTTGTGCACGGATTCGGAATGTTCTTGATGGTAATATTTTTAATTGGGGGATTTCTCTACTTGGCATTTACTCCACCCGCTCCCCTCACTACTCTTGCGTCCCTTGCCCCAACCATTGATCAATACCCTCAGGGTAAAGTGATGTGTGATATAGGCGGGGAAAAAGAGAACGTGATTGCAGTTGAGGGAAATACCCTCATTATTGTCGACATCCGACCTAATGACGGAACATATTTCCCGAGGATCCAAGTGGAAGACACAGAAAAGATTCTCTGTGTTGATCCTCGCTGATTCATTCTGTTTTACAGTCCCGCCTTCATGAGGCGGGTTTTTATTGGCAGAATCAAGTATTCGCTACAAAAAAAGTTCGAAAATGGTCCCCCTCCACGGGCGGGCAGGCATCCAGCGAGGGGTGTGTGGCTTGACATTCGGGTAATATTTGGTTTAATGAAAGTATTCGGTTAAGTTTCGTACTCGAACCGAAGCAATCTGTATTTTGTCATTCCCGACCTGATCGGGAATCCATAAAATAAATACCGAATTATGAATTAATTTGATGGATCCCCGCGTTCGCGAGGATGACAGAAAAATTCTTTATTAAAACTATGATTCAAAAAATATCCGCACCGGTCTCGGTCGAAACCATTTACGATCATCGCAAACGTACTGTTACACCTCGTCGTATTTTTTGGGATGGTCAGATTTTTCGGATTGCCCAAGTTGGTCTTCATCATACTTTTCGTGAAGGTCGAACTTTATTTCACATTTTTTCGGTTACTGCTCAAAATTTATCCTTCAGATTAAGATTGGACACCGATTCATTATTTTGGACTTTAGAAGAAATCTCCGATGGGCTTACCAATTAGGCCTGCCCGCCTGGGTGGGTTGGATTTTAATTCTGCTCCATCCACGGTCATGCACGTCGACCTCAACTCCTGTTTTGCTACTATCGAACAGCAGGCCAACCCGCTTCTTCGCGGTAAACCTATTGCTGTCACCGCCTACGATAGTCCCAATGGCTGTATCCTCGCCCCTTCAGTCCAAGCCAAGGAGCTCGGTATCAAAGTCGGTATGCGTGTTAAAGACGGACGCCTGCTTTGTCCTGGTCTTATTGTTCTGTCTTCCGATCCGGACAAATATCGGGCCGTTCACCTTGGTCTGAAAAAAATTCTGTCTATCTACACTCCTGATCTTGCCCCAAAATCCATTGACGAATTCGTTTTGAATTTTGCCGGCACTCCGGCTTTCACCAGGGGTTTGTTTACCATTGGTCAAGAAATCAAGAATCGTATCAAGGAAAAAGTAGGGGACTACCTAACGGTTTCAATTGGTCTTGGGCCCAATCGCTTTCTCGCCAAGACGGCCAGCAACCTTCACAAGCCGGACGGTCTCGATGAAATTAATAAAGACAATTTTTTGAGAATATATGAGAGTCTTATTCTTACGGATCTTACCGGCATAGCCAGACAAAATGCTATCCGTTTAAACTCGGCCGGCATTTACACAGTTTTAGATTTTTTTAACGCCGACTTGCGAACTTTGCGGGCGGCTTTCCATTCCATCTCGGATTATTACTGGTTCGTTCGCCTTAGGGGCTGGGAAGTAGACGATGTTGATTGGGGGGTGAAGAGCTTCAGCCACTCTTATGCCCTTCCCAAGTTTCTAACCAAGCCGGAAGAATTAGCCCCCATTCTGACCAAATTAGTGGAAAAACTGGGTTTTCGCATGCGGCGAGAGGGCTTTCAGGCTAAAGGTGTTCACTTGGGTTTGTTGTTTCGCGACCACGAATTTTGGCACCAGGGCCTCAGACTAGATCAACCCCTCTTTTTGAGTCAGGATATTTACAGGGTAGCTTACCGCTTGCTTTCACATTCTCCCTATCATCTACCAGTTCGCAACTTAGCCGTTTCTTGTTTTGATCTTTCGGGAAGAGATTGTTTGCAACTGGGCTTGTTTGAAGACAAGATAAAAAAAGAATCTTTGGTATCGGCGATAGACAATATTAACGATCGGTGGGGAAACTTTGTCATTACTCCAGCCATGATGGCCAATACAGGGAACGCCATTCAAGATCGGATAAGTTTTGGTAGGTGATTTAGTGCTTCTCGTACAAAGCTTCACCGGCTATGGCGTCTGCTTTAGTTGGGTGGATGGTTCCTGCAGGGTGATTGGCTGGGGAGTAGACGGTGTATAGCTTCAAGGGCTCGGACATGGAGGTATTAATAATGTTGTGATTTGTTCCCGAAGGTACGATTACTACATCGTTTGCCTTAAAAATTGTTTCTTCTCCATTCAGGATTGCTTTACCCTGTCCGGCCTCGAATCTGAAAAATTGATCGACACTAGGATGAACTTCCATGCCTATTTCTTCTCCCGGCAAAAGACTCATTAACACAAGCTGAGAGTGGGGTGCCGTGAAGAGTACCTTTCTGAAATTTGTATTTGCGATAGTTTCTGCTTCGATATCGGTGTGGTATCCGGTCATATTCGTTATTTATTGATAATAACCCATCTTACCTTAGTTTTACTCGACTTGTATCCAGTCACATATCGTGCCTGGTCGAGCGTAAGCAAAACCGCCCATTTAGATTTGACAAAAGACCTATAATAGAGTATAATTCCAAAACTATGAAAAAATTTATTTTATCGATCCTCATAGCTATTATCATCGGCAAACCGGAAATCCCGGCTATTTCCCCTATGGCTAAAAACTTCAGTCAAGAAGTGCTTTCTGTTAAAGAAATGAATATGGAATACCGTTACCCCGTAGCCTCGGTCAGCAAGATTTTTAAGGAGAATATTCTTCTTAATTTGGCCTATTTGGACGGAAGGGTGACCAAAGCCCAAGATATCAATTGGGACGAGATCACCAAACCATTTCAATCAGAGTTTACCCTGAATCCTAATGAAACGTTTGCTTTCCATGACGCAGTCACGCCTCAATTTAAAAACACGGTAGTGGTAACTACCAAAGCCCGCTTCAATAAGCAAGATGGTTTCAAGACTGATGGTTATCTCTACGGAGATGGTGTTTGCCAGCTCGCCTCCTTCATCAATATGGCTGCAAGAGACGCGAAGTTGGACGTGGTTCAGTACACCAACCATGATTTTGCGGCCATTCCTGAAGTACCCAAAATATATGGAGTAGCCATTTACCTTAATCCGAACAATCGGGCTGCCAGTGCCAGAGAAAATCTGTATGTTACCAACAACCAAGATAAACCGGTCACTTTCCGTTTTAATTATCAAAATGGACAGTTAAAGATTACGGTGTCCAAAGTGGTTTGATCTCATATTTTTGGACCCAAGAAAAAGCCACCTATCTGTAAGGATGAGGCGGCTTTTTTCTCTGCTTTACACCGGCTACCATATACCGGACTTTTAGATTTCTTAGCTTGTAATCCGGGCGGACTCTTACAATCCGCTTTCTCTTGGCAGACAACACACGTACCTCAGAGCAGGTCTAGGATCCCTAGGCTGTATTGTCACTTAAAAGTGCGGTGTACCAATAAGGGCTTATACCTATACCCTTATATGTGGGATTAATTACAATGTAGAACTTATTCTATGAATTGTCAATATTTCTCTTCGGCAACTAAATATTGATATAATGTCTAATTGGGTTTGAAGCCGGAAAATATGCATATGTCCAAAGAAAAACATCTAATCAAAGAGGTCGAAGCGTCTCCGAACTTTCCTATTTTGGAAAAACAGTTACTGGACCATTGGTACCGATCCGGTATCGTGGAAAAATATTTGTACAAGAACGATGCCTCCACCGAAAAATTTTATTTTCAAGATGGACCCATCACCGCCAACAATCCCATGGGGGTTCATCACGCCTGGGGAAGGACTTATAAAGATCTCTGGCAACGCTACAAAAATATGCGCGGTTTCAAACAGAGATTCCAAAATGGCTTTGACTGCCAAGGTTTATGGGTAGAAGTTGAGGTAGAAAAAGAGTTGGGCTTTCACTTTAAAAAGGATATCGAAGCATATGGAGTGGCTTCTTTTATCCAGCATTGCAAAGACCGAGTAATCAAGTACTCAGGAATCCAGACCGAACAAAGTAAGCGCCTTGGTTATTTTATGGACTGGGACCATTCATATTTCACCATGTCCGACGAAAACAACTACATGATCTGGTACTTTCTCAAGGTCTGTTCTGAGAAAGGTTGGATCTATAAAGGTCACGACTCAGTTCCTTGGTGCCCTCGTTGTGAAACTGCTATTTCTCAGCACGAAATGCTTACCGAGGATTACAAGGAGCTCACTCATAAATCAATATATCTCAAACTACCCTTGGTTGGTCGAGAAAGAGAAAGCCTTTTGGTTTGGACCACTACTCCCTGGACTATTCCAGCCAACATTGCTGTCGCCGTAGATGAAAAGTTTGATTATTCCTTGGTGGAAAGTGTTACGGGTGATAAGTTATGGGTATTAAAGGATTTGATCGAAACTGTATTCAAAGGTGAATACAAACAAGTAATAAAAACAATCAAGGGAAAAGAGCTGGTCGGGCTTCATTACACCGGTCCGTTCGATAAAATATCTTCAGTCAACAAAGTAGCTCAAACATATCCTGATAAATTTCACCTTGTCATCGCCACAGACTCGCTGATTCTTCCAATCAGCAACACCGAAGGCACTGGTCTGGTTCATACCGCCGTTAGTGCTGGCACAGAGGATTTCGCCCTGGGAAGGAAATATGGTCTGCCAATGATACCGATTATCGCCGACAACGCCGATTATTTGCCTGGTTTAGGCTTTTTATCCGGTCAAAATGCCAAAAAACATCCCGAAATAATTCTCGATTTTTTGACGGGACAAGACAAGGTAGGAGAGAATTGGGTTTTTAGGGCTGAAAACTACACCCACCGTTACCCCGCCTGTTGGAGGTGTAAAACAGAACTTGTTTGGAAAGTGGCCGATGAGTGGTATATCTCGATGGATAAAGTAGACCCAGGTGATAAAAAAGGAAGGACTCTTCGACAAAAAATGATCAACGTGGCCGAGAAAATTACCTGGAAACCGGAATTTGGACTCGACCGCGAACTTGACTGGTTAAACAACATGCACGACTGGCTTATCAGCAAGAATCGTTATTGGGGTTTGGCTCTGCCCATCTGGGTTTGTGATAAGTGCGAAAAATTTGAAGTGATAGGAGGCAAAGATGAACTAAAATCCAGAGCTATTTTTGGTTGGGACAAATTCGAAGGACATACACCTCATAAACCATATATTGACGAGGTCAAAATCAAACATCACTGCGGCGGCACCATGACTAGAATTCTCGATGTTGGGAACCCTTGGTTGGACGCCGGCATCGTCCCTTTCTCCACTTTGGTGGACCCCGAAACCGGTAAGCTCAGCTACACATCAGATAAAAAATACTGGCAAAAGTGGTTTCCGGCTGACTTCATTACCGAATCTTTTCCGGGCCAGTTTAAAAATTGGTTTTACTCAATGATAGCTATGAGTACGGTCCTAGAAGATACTAATCCTTTTGAAAATGTTTTAGGTTTTGCCTCCATGCTCGGTGAAGACGGTCGAGCTATGCATAAGTCATGGGGAAACTCGATCGAATTTAATGAAGCCGCCGACAAGATTGGCGTAGATGTCATGCGATGGGCTTTTACGAGACATAATCCGGAAAGGAACCTCCTTTTTGGTTTCAAGATGACTTCGGAAACCAAGCGACTCTTCCACATGCTTTTATGGAATTCCTACCGCTTTTTTGCCAATTTTGCTTCCTTGGAGAGTTGGCAACCGGAAATTGAATTTGAGCATCTGCCCTGTAAGCTGGATCTTTGGATCTTAAATAGATTAGATCAAATGGTTTTGGAAGTCACGGCCGGATTGGAGAAATATGACGCCTTTTCCGCCGCGGCAACAATTGAGGGATTCGTCTCCGATCTATCAACCTGGTATATCCGTCGTTCTCGAGATCGTGTTGGCCCCAGCGCTCAAGATAAGGATGACAAAGAAACCTGCTATCGTACTCTCAGAACGGTCTTCGATTGTTTGTCCCGTGTTCTGATGCCCTTTACTCCCTTTATGGCCGACATGATCTATACCAACATCACCGGAGAAGAATCTGTTCACCTCGCTGACTGGCCTCTGGTAACTACTGAAGAAATTATCGACAAAAAATTAATTGAGAACATGTCTTTGGTTCGAAGAGTCTGTGAGATGGGACATGCCATTCGAAAGACAGAAGGCGTCGCTGTCAAACAACCGTTGTCAGAATTTACGATAATTGGACCAAAAACAGAATTGGAAAACGAGAAGGAGCTGATTCAATTAATCAAAGATGAGCTCAACGTACTGTCGGTCGAGTTTAATACAGGTAAGGAGCTTTCGGTAAACCTAGATTTAAAACTTACACCTGAGCTTATTGCAAAAGGCCAAACTAGAGAAATAATTCGTTCCATTCAGGAGGCCAGGAAACTTGCCGGTTGCCGCCTGGATGAAGTTGTGTCCGTTACCCTGCCGACTTGGCCGAAGGAGTACGAAGACGAAATTAGAAGAAAAACTTTGGTCAACAATATTATCAAGGGAGATATAATTAAGATCTCCAGAAACTAATGCATCAAAATAAAGGGCTTTTGTTTTCAGCCTTGATTTTAATTGAGGTTCTGAGTTTGATTACAATTTGGAGTACAGCCCCCGAACTTTTCATGTCACAACTTGCCTTCGTAATCGTCGGTATTATTGTTGTCTATCTATTGGGAAAATCTGATATCCTCCTTTTGCTAAGTTTAGGAAAAACCTTTTACATCATCAGTCTTATTTTGTTGATACTCACTATGTTGGTAGGCAAGAACATCAGAGGATCGGTTCGTTGGATTGATCTGGGTTTCTTTAATTTGCAGACCTCCGAAATTATTAAGCCACTTCTGGCTATATTTTATTCCTCCTACTTGGCTAAGTTAAATAAAATTAACTGGAAGCAGCTGTTTATTTTCTTAGGTATCGCTTTCATCCCTGTAATTTTAGTTGCAATTCAACCTGATCTAGGGTCTGCTCTGGCATTAATCTTTTTACCCCTTGCCCTATTGACAGTTTCTGGACAGCTTAGGAAGATCCTGATAATGGGAACTGTCTTTGTGGCCATAGCCCTGCCTTTGGAGTCAAAACTCCTCAAGCCATACCAGCGTCAAAGGATAGAGACATTTATCAACCCATACTCAGACCCCAAGGGGGCTGGCTACAACGTTATCCAATCAACCATAGCCGTCGGTTCGGGAAAGATAATTGGTAAGGGGGTTAAGCTTGGAACCCAGTCTCACCTTAATTTTTTGCCTGAGAGACACACTGACTTTATTTTTGCTTCATATGTGGAAGAGTTTGGATTGGTGGGTTCTTTAGCCTTGTTTCTTTCCTATATAGTTCTTTTTCGAAGCTGTTTATATGGTGTCAAACGCCTGCGCGACAATCAGCAAACGCTTTTATCACTTTCAATATTTTTCTTATTCCTTTTTCAATTTTTGGTCAACGTGGGCATGAACCTTGGAATTATGCCTGTCACTGGTATCACCTTGCCTCTTTTTTCCTATGGCGGAAGCTCGCTGCTAAGTTTTGCCATTTTGGTTGGCTTGCTGAACCGCCAGCTTGATCTAATTACCCCTTTTGAGATATAATAGCGCACATGGCAGACAAAACTACATACGCAGTCATTCAACTTGGTGCAAAGCAATTCTTGGTTAAGGAAGGCGATAAGGTCGTGGCTGAAAAAATAGATATTAAAGATGGTGAGACTCTGAATGTAAAGGAAGTCTTGCTTAGCTTCGACGGTGAAAAGACCAAGATCGGCGAGCCGTATTTGGAAAAAGCTTCAGTAGACCTAGTCATGGAAGGTACCAAAAAGGGCGAAAAAATTCGCATTGCCAAATTCAAAGCTAAATCCAGATACCGCCGTGTCACCGGTCACCGACAGCTCGAGAGCCATTTTACTGTCAGGGCTATCAATCTCTAAATCACATGCGCTTCATACTCTTCGTCGGTGCCAGCAATACTTTGGCGGAGTTCGAAATTGAGGCTCAGATCAAAGGTGCCACCCTCCTTCAGCCGAATATATATTTATTTGAGTCATCTGAAGCCGATACCGCCCAAAAAACCGCCTCAAAACTTGGTTGTAGTATCAAACTGGCTCAAGAACTGCGAGGAGTATTACCCTCATCTCAGTCAATTGCCGATCTTGTCAAATCAAAAAACTTTTCAGTTACGATCTTGGATGGTTTCAAGGACTCCCCCCAAATAAATCAAGAAATCAAGGAGGTTCTCCAAAAAGGACGTTTCATTCTTTCCAAAGATCAGTTCGGACTTTCTCCCGTGCTGTTAAAAAAACACAAAATCGATGAATTCTTTATTGACCAAAAAAATGAAGAGGTTTGGCAAACAGTTTGGATTCACGATTTTGAACATTGGATTCAAAAAGATCGCCACATGCCTTTCGCCAACGCCAAAGCCGGCATCCTTCCACCCAAAATAGCTAGAAGTATGATCAATATGGTGCCCATGGAACCAAACGGCAAACTGCTTGTAGATCCTTTCTGCGGATCCGGCCGCATTCTGGTTGAGGCGGCGGAGCTGGGCTTTACTGTGGGTGGGGGGGATATTCTTGCACAGCAAGTTAAAGAAACAAAGGTCAATCTGGACTCCTTGAGCTATTCAGCTCGGTTGGAAGTTCTCGATGCCACCCACCTCTCAGACAAATTCCGCCAGGTAGATGCCATTGTGACAGAGCCTTTTTTGGGTAAACCGAACTTAAGGCCAGATCAGATCAGGTACCTGGTACCAGGCCTACAAAAACTCTATCTAGGGTGTCTTAAGAACTGGTTGGAAGTACTGAAGCCGAGTGGGTATGTGGTCATAGTCTTCCCCAGTTTTGATGATGGCAAACATATCTATAAGACAAGCGGCATCATTGACGGGAAGCTGGAATTGAGTTACAATCTCCTCAAACGAGATATTCTATATTCCCGTCCCAACGCGGATGTTAGGCGCGAAATCGTCGTCCTACAAAAAAAGTGATCGTCATTGCGAGTCTCGTAATCGAGCCGAAGCAATCTCGCTCCACCCGTCATTGCGAGTCTCGTAACCGAGCCGAAGCAATCTATAAAATATAAAATATTAAATCTAAAATTTAAAATATCTAACATATGGCACACGTTAAATCCGGTGGAGCAACCAGACAGCATGCTCAGCGAGCAGGTAAAAGACTAGGGGTCAAAATATACGGCAGTCAGGCCGTCAAAACTGGTCAAATTATTGTCCGACAAAGGGGAGCCGATTTCCATGCAGGATTAAACACCGAACTTGGAAGAGACTTCACGCTTTTCTCCCTTAAAGAAGGCACTGTCAAATACAGAAAATTGCAAGGCGTTAATTACATTGATGTAATTGCAAAATAAATGGACGATCAACCGGTTGCCATACTCCCGATAGACTATTTACAACCGAACCCTCTTCAGCCCAGAGGTGTCATCACTCCCGAATCTCTTTCCGAACTTATTGATTCCATCAAAACTCACGGTATTATCCAGCCACTCGTCGTCGCTCATACTCCTGCCGGCTACCAAATTATTGCTGGGGAACGTCGTTGGCGAGCCTCTCGCTTAGCGGGACTCAAAGACGTGCCAGTTCGCATCATCGAAACTTCACCGCAGGGCATGTTGGAGATGGCCATTGTCGAAAACGTCCAAAGAACCGATCTCAATCCTATCGATCGCGCCAACTCCTTTGACCGCTTAATTAGGGAATTTAATTTGGGAAACTCTGACATTTGTCAAAGAATCGGGAAAAGTCCTGCCTTTGTCAGTAACACTCTCAGACTTTTGGAATTACCGGACGCTTTAAAAGACGGTCTTATTTCTGGAGTAATCTCTGAAGGCCATGCAAGGGCATTGGCCGCCATCCCCGACACTCAATTGATGATTGATGCCTACAAAATTATTCTTCGAGAAGGCGGGTCTGTCAGAAGGGCTGAGGAGCTTTCTCGCCGCTTCAAAAAGAGTATGCACAAGTCCAAGCCCCAGGACGGTTTTAACACCAAGACTGTTAATGAATCTATCGATAGTATGGCCAGTGAAATTGAAAAATCAATTGGTGAAAATGCCCACGTCAAAATGCGCCGATCCAGAGTCGAAACTGCGATTCATATCGTCTTGAAAGGAAACCCTGAAGAAACAGAAAAACAAATTCAAAAAATTCACGACTCTTTGGTATCAGAATCCTCGACTCTGCCTCCCGTCATTGCGCCTCAGCCTTTAGCCCCGGACCTGGATCCGGGGGACGCGGCAATCTCCGACTCAAACAGCGACACCTCTGGGGAAGCTGAAAGTACCTACACAAACCCCTTTGAGCCCTTTTCCGATTCTTCACCAATGTCAGTCGGGGATACCAAAATAGATCAAAACAACACCAGAGAGTATTAGTCTACGATGTACGCTTCCCGTAGATTAGTTTAGGAATTTTTGAATTCGTTGTAGGGTTCGTTGTTCTGTTCCATGTTCACCACCTTCAGCACCTTTATCTCTTAAAATGAACAGCGATATTGAAATGAAGTTGATCACGATAAAAAGAGACACAATCAAATATACTCGAGCCAAACTCTTCACGCTTATTCGCAAAAGCAATTTACCCAGTAACAACCCAAAAAATACCATAGAGGATAAATACATCCTCCCCCCGTAGGCGGCAGCCACCCAGCCCCCTTGAACCGTAATAATACAAAATTGCATCACCAGAAACGAGAAGGGATAGAGCAAATTTTTTGCTTCCTTTTTGACCACCAAGTACAAAAAGAAGATATACAATACCGCGAGAAGCGGGATACGGGTAAACAAACCGGTAACCGGATTAAATAAACTCCCCAAAATACTTGGTACTTGTCTTGCCTGAAATGTTTCAAACAACCCACGGATATATGTTTGCCTTAGAGGGTTGTCAAAAACCATGCTCCAATGAATCGCCAGAGGCATAATTCCAAATAAAAACCCAATCAAGAATTTTGATACAACTTTTAATTTCAAATTATGAGAGCGAAGTATTTCTGTTACCCAAAGGATTACTATCACCGAGTCTTGGATCCTCGTAATAGTCATTAGCCCTGCCATCAAGCCTAGCAGAAGATGGTTATTCGACCCTTTGTCGTTAAAAAATAGGTAAAAGAACACAGTTGCTAGAAAAAAGGAAGCAAAATGAGAATTGATGACATCAAAACTGCCGTAATATAAGAGATTGGTAGATAAAAATATTGTCATAGCACTGACTACACTAATCCTTGAATTTCGAGTCTCAAAATAGATAATTTTCTCCAAAAAATAGATTCCGCATACGGTATAAAAAATAGCCCCAAGGCCTGAAAATATTTGGTACCAGTCCCCATACCCATTGGTAGTAAGATTGGCGCCAAAAAGATTTAAGGCCATCGAGATAAGATGAGCTAAGAGATAAAATGGCAAGAGAAGTACCGCCACCCCGGTACCGTAGAAATTTTCTGCCTTTCCACTTTCTGAAGTGGAAACAATCTGAACTACTGGAGATTCAACGCCTGTATCAAAATTATTGTGTTCGTGGTCATAGATATGTTTGTATTCATTGGTGTAATCCCAATCCCGATCGATTATCCAGCTATGGAGATGAGAGTAATAGCCGATACCGTCACCATAAACAGCTTGGCCGGAAATGGCGTAGTGAATTAGGAATATAAGTACCGCAAACAGAAATAGGCATAGATAAATATATTTCATGAAATCTGAGTATATCAACAAACTACTACTCTGTTACCACTGGTTCGTCTTTGGCTTTTACAGGGTTCATTACCAAGCCAGCCACATTTGATGGCCAGTATCTGAAAAATACTTTCCCCACGATATTCCTATAAGGTACTGGACCCCAATCTCGGCTATCTGATGAATGATCCCGATTGTCACCGAAAGTAATTACTTCATCCTCCTTAACTAAATACTCTTCTCCATCGTGTAGAAACTCACCTGGGGCGGTAGTATATTCCGAAGGAAGGTAAAATTCGTCGAGCATCTGGCCGTCTATAAGCACCCTACCATTGTTTACCATCACGGTTTGTCCTGGGGTGGCAATTATTCTCTTTATAAAGTCGAAATCCTCGTTTATTGGAGCCTTGAAGACGATTACATCTCCGTCCCTTGGTGCTCGCGTTCTGTAGGTTACCTTATCGGTCAAAAGATACTCTTTATCTTTGAAAGTAGGAAACATCGAGCTTCCCTTTACCTGGTGTGGCTGCATTAGGAACAGATAAATTACCACAAAAACCGAGGCTGAAATGACAAAAGCCTCAACAAACTCATAGACAATATGAACCAGCTTCCGGAAGAAAGACATAAATTAAGTTTAACTGGGGTCGTCCGATTATTCAACTTCTGGTTGTGTTTGTGGTCGCGACTGGATTCGAACCAGTGACCCCCGCAATGTGAATGCGGTGCGCTAACCAGCTGCGCTACGCGACCAATCTACACCCATAATTATATCAGCCATGGGCTTTTTCGCGCCGTTCCCTGTCCTATTTCTATTTGGTTATCGAAAATTGATAATTATTTAGGATGTATACTGGCGGCTCGTTTTCGACGATTTTTACTTCCTCGTAGTTTTTCAGTAATTTACTGATTTCATCCGGAGGAAAATAGGGAAAATGGATTTTATCAATAAATAAAAAGGTTGGTAGCCGATCTTGAAACGAGTCAACTAATTCCGTGTACAGAATCGGCGACTGCTCCATCCAGGGGAGATAAAAGAGAAACTTGTTGAACGGGATGATGTTTGTTTGTTGATAAAGTAAAGTGTGAGCCGGCAGGGTAAATAAAGTATCACCGGTAGCTTTGATTGAATTTAAGTAATTTACCACCGGACTCTTATCGGCATATCTAATCACCATTTTCCCCGCCTGCTTCTGATTTGGAAAATAGTCTGATGGATTCATTAGAAACATGAAAAGGGGAACAAGAAGTACAAGATTCCACAAGAATCCTTTCTGCCTGATAGCACCAAAGTATTTGTACCAACACAATGCGCCTAGTGCCGCTACCCAGGGTAATGCGTGAAAATCCAACACGTTATTTAGTCCCGGTACACTTCTATACCCAATCATTCCAAGAAGAAGGCCAAAGATTATCAGAGTCCTAAACTTGATTCTTTTAAAATCAAAAATAAAAAGAAACAAAACAAGAAGCTGAATAGAGATATTCTTTGTTGTCAATGACAAATTCTTCATTACTAACGCTGGTGCCAAGAACACCTTAAGTGTATATTTGACGGGATTGTTAATTAAGAGTGGAGCATAGGTCTGTACGTTGTAGCCAAAGAATTGAGTCGCAAATCCACGGACATCTATTTTGACCAAAGTCCACACTACCGGTATTAGAAACGCGACTAGCCATAAAACGATATATTTTGGCTTTAGACGATTGAACCATAAAAATCGACAGGAGGTTGACAATATCAAAGGCCATAGTGGTGATAATAAAACAGCTATAAGCCCGGTAGAAAAACCGGACAAGAGGGGATGTGTTTTTCTTTCCGTTACAAACGTCAACAATAAATAGACCATTGGGTATATCACTAAATTTTCGGCCTGAAATAGACCATGGAGGTAGCTTGCTCGCAAGAGTTCCACGACCAACACTAACCACACTGAAAATGGGCCCCACACCGATACGAGAACCACTGCCCAAACATAATTCCAAATCGTAATAAATGTTCTGTGAACATAAACGCTTTGATCAGTTCCTGTTGGCTGAAAAGTTCTGTCCAAGACTTCGCTTATTAAATAAGCTCCCGGTAAATGGTGTGTGAATATCTCTTTGGACATCTGCAAATTATTTCTGGACATTAAAAAACCGGAGACAATATTGTCATCTTCATCGTGGGTATTGATGAAAGAGTAAGATGCTCGACTAAGGTTGAGAATCGTTGCAAAGATCAAGGTTACAAATAGATAAGGTAATGCTCTTTTCATGGTTCGTTTTTCTTGTTGCAAAACGGATCAAAGTCCTTTTTGAAAATCGGCCAGAGAAAATCAATCCGCCAAATATTCTGAGGCACAATATACTCAGGTATAAATCAGTTTAAGTAACGTTCTTGGTTGCTGTAGACGACGTTTTTTGTGTTTTCCAGTAGTCCCATACTTTCTTTAAGTCGGCTATCGTTTTTGTTCTGGTA
>LCIE01000023.1 GCA_001000865.1 Candidatus Collierbacteria bacterium GW2011_GWC2_44_18
GACTCACCCCTGTTCGCTCGTCGCTTACTAAGGGGCTCTCATTCGATTTCTTTTCCTTTGGGTACTTAGATATTTCAGTTCCCCAAGTTCCCGAAACACTTAATAAAAAGTGTAACAGTCCCGTAAACGGGACTAGGTTTCCCCATTCGGACACTACCGGATCATAAGTTCTTGTCACCTCCCCGATAACTTTCGCAGACTTGAAACGTCCTTCTTCGGTTTTTACTGCCAAGGCATCCACTGATTGCATGAGTAGAATAAATCAATAATTTTTTGCTTCAAATTTGAATTTGAATTCGTGCGATCTACTTGCATAATCAAGCTCACTTGAGCTCGTGGTTGATTCTAAAGGTACGCACCTTTGGAGTCAATCACCAATTCAAGCTTTGTAGGGGCAGACCCCCGTGTCTGCCCGAGTTTAGGCGGGTGGACCGTGCCGGATCGCAGAGTCGCCTCTGGAGACCTCGAACCGGCCACCTCTACATTGCAAACCTGCCTGCCGGCAGGCAGGTGTAGCGCTTTGTGGACCCAATGGGATTCGAACCCATGACCTCCTCATTGCAAATGAGGCGCGCTAGCCAACTGCGCCATGGGCCCTCATTGTCTCACCTTTATGTTAAATAATGTGCCTAGAAAAGAAAAATGTCCGCCATAGCGGACTTTTATACAAACCAATGCGGCAAAAAACCTAGGGGGCTTTTGTGCTCACTTTAAGGATTATATTCATATTGTCTGCTAAGGACAAGTGGAATTATACCAACAAAATCCCCCTCTTACAAGGGGGAATTAGCCACCAATCAATTTGACAAATTCGCCAATCCGTAACTTAATTACTCCATGGCCAGCTTCAGGCTGTTTTAAGGTAAACACCACAGTTTTTTTCAAAACTCTGATGAAGCATTCATCAATGTCAAATTTTGCCCCTTCATCCAGTCCGGCCAACAATGACTGATGATTGAACCTTACCAGCCTTTGGTTGTGTTTAAAGAACCTAATTACAATCCCCTCAGGATGAAATTCAGCGGTTGGGGGAACATCTCCAGAAGGCACAATACCAACAATTGGTTCCAACTTTCACCTCCAAATTTAGAATACTGGTATTTTACACCATACTTCAAACCCCCGCCCAAATGTATAATAACGCCAGAACCTTTCAAATTCGGAGGAGGAAGCATGCCCCACAATCAGCAGTACCAACTAACTCTGGACATCCTATTTTCAACAGAAAAAGACCTAGATTATGCCATCACCATTTTTAGGTCGTGGTGCAAGTCTCAACATGGCTCACACAAACAACATGGTTTTATCAGGACAGGTCAACTACTCGGGTATCTTTTTTTAAACTCATCCGAACAAACCCTCACTTGGACCATCCACCCCTTGGTATCAGCCCTCGAACTATCCGGCCTGGTGCACGTTACCAAGTCCAGATCATCCAAAATAAGTAAACACCCACACCCCACTCACTAGTGGGGTTTTTACAAAAATCTTTCCATTTCCTTAAAATCCTCAATTACATAAGTCGCTCTCAAAGACAGTTGTTTTTCCCTCAAGTAGTACTCCTCGTATCTTTTGGGAAAATATATCCCGGTATCCACCCCCGCCCTTCTTCCCGCCACAACATCCTTTTCGTTATCCCCCACCATCAAAGCCTCGTTTGGCTTACCGTGCATCAGCCCCAAAGCCTTAAAAATTGCTTCCGGGTCCGGCTTCACGTATTCCACATCCTCTTTTCCAAAAAATACGTCCACTATGTCCCTCAGATTATTTTTTCTCAAAGCACCCTTCACCCATTTCTTTCGAGAAGCAGTTATCACGCCAACCTTTCCACCGTTTTTCTTTATCTTGTTCAATAGTTCAAACGCACCAGGGTTTAGGGCCACGTTATTCAATCTCTCAATTACTTCGGTCTCCAGTTCCGCAAAAAACTTCTCCGAGTTGATAACTCCCAGTCTTTCCGGCCCTTGCCAATCTCCAATCACTTCCCTACCGATTACTTCGTTTGTTACTTGAATATCGTTACTCGCAAAAACTTTTTTGAAACCTTCAAACCAAATTGGTAAAGTATCCGCCAAACTTCCATCCCAGTCAAACAAAAAATATTTATACTTCATATCTACATTCTACAAGAGTTACCGATTCTGATCGTATAATTGAAAGATGGAAACCAACCCGGTTATGGAAAGTGATGCGGACAAAATTGCCCGGCTAGAAGCCGAAAATACAGCTTTATTAGTCGAAAACGCGGCTTTATTAGCCAAAGAAGCCAGCTGGGCCGTCGAAAAAGCCCACCTTGAATCGCTAGCCAGACTCGATGATCTCACCGAACTACCCAATAGACGTCAGATGACGCACGAACTTTCAGTAGCCTTAGCCAACGTTCAGAGACAGCATTTTGACCTAGTGGTGGCCGAAGTGGATCTTGATTTTTTCAAGCGCGTCAACGACCAATACGGGCATCCTCAAGGGGACGCAGTTCTTAAAGCTTTTGCCAAATTCATCTCCCAAACACTGAGAGATACCGACTTTTTTGGTCGTTGGGGAGGCGAAGAATTTCTCTTAATTCTTCCAATAGACAAAGGCACCTCTCCGGACGAAATCATGCATCTTTTTACCCGATACCACGAGAAAGCTTCTCAAATAAACAGATCCGACGATACAGAACCATTCCAAGAACAAACTATCAGTATCGGCGCAGTTTTTATAGAATCAGGACAGCAAAATCTTGACCCAGAAAAAATACTTAAGCAGGTAGACGTGGCTCTTTATGAGTCCAAACAAACCCGAGATACCACTACTTTCAAGCCGTACCAACCAGACCGTTCCCAAACACCAAGCTAAACTTTCACCATCCTTCTGTAGACAAATCTTCCCAGCCAAATCATTCCCAGTACTACCAGTATTATTGGCAAGTAAACTACCGTCCAAATAATTACATCGGCGACTGATCTCAAAGCACCAATCATCGATCTCACGGCCGTTTTAAATACCACCGTTGGTCGCCACGCGCTATCTGGTGCATAGGGAAGCGCCAATTCGTCTGTTGAGAGATTGATCGCAATTCTAGTCAGTTTTGCCGTCTGTTCCAGATATTTCTGTTGACCTTTCAGGCTATCAATTTGTTCCTGGATATTATTTATCTGCATTTGCACATTCATCAGATCCTGCACTTCGGCCGCCTGCACCAAAATTGCCTCCATTTGTACCTTTACTTTTTCCAAACTGGCTATCCTCGTTGCCGTATCTACAAATTGATCAGTTACATCGTCTCCATAAACATTCTCTGACACTACTCGTACACCCAACAATCGGATTCTATCAAGTGATATCTCTCTTTTTTCAGTAGGCACTCTCAGAGTAATATGTCCACTGGCCGCGCCTTCAGGTTTAGTTAGAGATTTGTCGACCATAAAGCCACCCATCTCCGTCGCAATGCTTTCAATACCTTTTATAGATTCGGCCACATCTTTAACCAACATCGACATATTTGTATCCTGAACCACCATCCGCTGATCGGATATTACAGGGGCAACCTCCCTTAGCATCCCTCCCTTGGTCGGATAACTTAACGAAATTCCCGCGCTATCCATACTTTGGTTACGAAGTCCGGCCAAAGGTGACGTCCCTTTTCCCAAAAGAACAATTATTACTATTCCTAGAATTATTACCAACCAGTTATTCTTTATCCAAGAGAATATATTCATAAATCTACTCTAACACAAAAAAGGGCCCGACCATTTCAGTCTTTTCTTGTCCAAATTAATTGGAATTATTTCAAGTCTCCGCAAGCGGTGTACACTGAAGATTTTTCCACCGACTCGTGGACATTAACTGCCAATGGTAGATCCGCAAACAAATCTTCAATACTTACGGCCACAACGGTTTCCGATTTTCCGTTTACCACGTTGTTCAACGGGTACTTAACTGCTCCGGGAGTTGGACATTTCCCCAGATGAATATGGGCAGGTTGAGGTAAACTAAATTTTTTGCCAACCATAGATAAAACAATTTTTGTCTTGTCTCCGTCACCTTGAAAAACTGCCGTACCGCTCTGACCAGAAACTCCTACTTGTTCCAGTACGATTGTTTTTGGTGGCACAGTCGGTACTGGTGTTATCGAAGATGTCGGAGTCCCCGTACCCACCACCGTTGTTCCTGCTTCAGGACTAATAATTGTTGCTGGAACCTTCGGCCAAAACATCCAACCCACTAGAACCACCAAAGCCAAAATCACAACCCACAAAGCATTCTTAGACATAGTTTTTTGTAATAATAATTACTTTAATCGTTGCAAAAATAATATTAATTGTCAACTATTTCAAAGGTACAATACCTTATGGAAATAATTTGCCTCAAAGTCGGCCAGATGGGGACCAACTGCTATCTGGTTTCAGATGAAGAAACCGGCCAGACTCTTATCATCGATCCGGGGGATGAAGGCGACTTCATTAGTACTACGATTATCGAAAACAAACTTACCCCTGTCGGAATAGTTCTTTCTCACGGTCACTACGATCACTGCCTCGCCGCCCTCGAACTCAAACTAAATTTTTCTATTCCCATCTACCTCCATCAAGCCGACCTTTTCCTCTACCAAAAAGCCCATAAATCCCATTCATATTGGTCCGATCCCGTAGGGGCGGCCCCCCGCGGCCGCCCGCATAACCCACCCATAGATTTTTTTCTCGAAGACCGCCAGATCCTCTCTTTCGGTAGCTCTTCTCTCAAAGTCATCCACACCCCCGGCCACACCCCAGGCTCCATCTGTCTTTACTCGGCCCCAATTCTATTCACCGGCGACACTCTATTCGCAAACGGGGTTGGCCGGACCGATCTCTCATACTCTTCATCTGACGATCTACAAAAATCATTAAAAAAACTTTTTACCCTGCCATCAAATACTCTCATCTATCCCGGCCACGAAAACACCCCCTTTTTCCTTTCCGATCTTAAAACGCTTGAGTACTAAATCATAACACCAAGAAGCGCTAGCTCTCCCGTCATCCATTCTTTTATGCCCTCACTTACAAAACAGCTTTCCGTTTTTGAAAAATTAAAATCGCTCTCCCATCCAAGCCAAGCCAAAAGTAAATCTGCTTTTGTATTTATATCTTCATTTCGTACCAAAGTTCCTGCTTTATACGCCCGCAGTGCCTCCTCAGTTACCCCCTTGTTTGGGTATTCCTCAACTTTTACCGCCAAAATCTCAGGCATTATGCGAAGAAGTGCCAGTTTATCTGCATCCCTGGTCAATTTTGCATAAACATCTTTTCCTTGGTAAGAAAAAGCGCTGTGATGTCTTACCGACTCAACAACACTTTCTTTATTCATACCCACTGCTTCAAGCTCCATAAACTCATGGTTTTTGACCATTTCCGAGCCCATCAAGGCATGGTCAAAACCAGTCTTTATGTCGGAAAAACTTCCAAGTAATGCCTGATCAAACCGCCCAATGTCGTGCAGTAGGCACACCGTTTCCACCTGATAGCCGTTCCAGTCAATTCCTTTTTCAAAAGAGGTAATATCTATCCCTGCCATCATCACCTCCCGTGTGTGAATAATTTTCACCAAAATCATTCTCTTGATCTGATCGGTTTCTGCCTTCCCATAGGCACAAAACACCACTTCCAAAAACCACTCGTATACTTCCTTTGGAATTTTGAAATTTTTGGTCCCGTTTTCGTGAAACAGTTTTTCTGTCCAGGCTCGTACCGCATCCTCGGACTTATTTCCATTTAGTATAAAGTCTGATTCTTCCCCATATCTTTTCTGCACAAACTCAAATATAGCACAGAGTTTCCCGGATTTTCCTTAGTTTTATCCAATCAAAACGGCACTTTTTCCAAATTTACATACGTACCAATCGCATTCCCAAGCGAATAAACAGCGATCAAAAGAAAATTGTTGTTGAGGTTCGTCGCCACCTGATAAATTACGAACATGGCCACAAAGCTCTCAAAAAATACCAAAAGGGCCGCAGCGCGTGACCTGCCTTTTGAAATCCAGTAGGTTCTTTGGGTGGCCATAAACATCTCCAAAAAACCAACGGCGAAGTACATGAGTATATTTAACAAAAATTGCATAGTATTTCCCCAACGATAACGTTGGGTGATTCGACGGAGGTTTACCAGCCGTGGCGGATGTTCCTCCAGGTTCTTCTAACAAAACGGATTTTTCCATTTCAGCCTCAATTTTACTAAACATCTGTCCAATATACAAGACAGACGAGGTCAATTGACTGATTTTTTCTTACGCCGGATCGCCCGTATCGGTAAAGAAAATTTAAAAGTTGTCCCTTTTCCCACGATACTCTCAAACCAAATCTTCCCACCAGACGATTCAATAATGGTTTTTGCCAAATATAAGCCCAACCCGTTCCCCTCAGTTGCTTTCTTCAAAGCATTACTCCCTCGGAAAAATTTCTCGGTTATTCTTTTTTGCTCTCCCTTGGGAATACCGATACCGTTGTCCTTAACTTCTGT
Source organism: Candidatus Collierbacteria bacterium GW2011_GWC2_44_18 (assembly GCA_001000865.1). Lineage (GTDB taxonomy): Bacteria > Patescibacteriota > Microgenomatia > UBA1400 > MFAQ01 > UBA10133. The sequence continues at coordinate 6,483 of LCIE01000023.1, forward strand.
GATGACACTGTTTCCCCTCAGATAAATCTTTACGACAATTTTGCCGCCTTCGTTCGTATACTTCAAAGCGTTACTAAGCAAATTAGTATAAACATGTTTTATCAGGTCAGCATCAATCACTACTTCTGGAACATTCTTATCAATCGTGTACTGCAATATCTTATTTTCTCCGGCAATATTCACCTGCATGTCACTAAGAATTCCCTCTACCATCTTCCTCAAATCAGTCGGCTTCGGAGACACCACAATTTTCCCTGACTCTATCCGGCTGACATTTAACAAAGCGTTCACCAGTTGAATCTCTCTTTCATTGGATTCATTAATCTTGGTAACATATTTTTCCTGCATCTTTGTCAATTTCCCGGCATCACCATCCATGAGCATCTCCCCGAACCATTTCACTGCCGATAGTGGTGTCCGCAATTGATGGCTTGCCAAAGAGATAAATTCAGTCTTCATCCTATCCACTGCCTTCATCCTACTAATGTCTCTCTCGATTCCCACAAAAAATAGGATATTCCCCCCTTCGTCCAAAATCGGCGACACATGCAACTCAGCCTCATAGAGCTCCCCATTTTTTCGCCGATTGGTCAGCTCTCCCCAAAATGGCTTTTTGTCAAGCTTTATCGTTTTCCAAAATTTTTCATAATAATCTCTAGACATTCTCCCCCCCCAAAGAGATGGACGGTTATCAATTATTTCCTCGATCGAATAACCGGTAATTGCCATCACCGCTTTATTGGCATATATAACCACCCCTTCCGGATCCGTAATCACCACATGGTCAGATACTCCGTCCACCGCCAGCTTGAATTTTCTTAAGTCTTTGGTCACCAAGCTGGCCATATCTAGTGCTCGTTTTCTGGAAGAAAGTATCGAGTAAACACTCATTATCCATAGCAAATTTATAAGAATGATGACAATTAGGCTCCTCCCAAAAATATTCTCATCAAAGGAAGTCAAACGAAACATGATATTCGACTCCATCACGATCTTAAATTTATGGTTAAGTACTTCAAATTCGCTTGACACAGTTGCGTTTGGATTACTTTTGAGCAACCCGGACGCAAACACCTCCTCAACATCGTCATAGAGAGAATACCTTACACCAGTCAATTTTGGACTATTTTCTGTCAATAATTTTGGTTCTAACCAAGCACCTATAAAACCAAGCAAATGGTTTTCCCGCAACTCCGGTGAGATAGTTTCGATTTCGGAAATACTATAAACCGGTAGGATCACTTCATAACCCGTCTTCTTGCTACTAGGTAAGACCAAGTTTAAATGGGTAAGTTCAGATATGGTTGGTTTATTGGTTAGTGTCGCCGACTTAAAGGCCTTCATAGTTTTCTCAGAATATTGAAAATCAAACCCAAGTAAATAACTCACCTCGGCATCATTCGTGTGAAGGTACCTGATCGGATAAGCCGTCACGCTTTCTATTGTAGGAAACACTGTATAGTTTTTATATCGAGAATCCCCGATATCTCTCATCGTTTTTTCAAACTTTGATATATCCTCTCGCCTAATTTTTTCTACATAAGCAACCGAATAAGTATTTAACCACTTATGTTCTGAGCTGAGGGCCGTGACATAATCTTCCCATTTTTTCGCATCACCCTTGTCCAATTTTAATAACCCCCTCAAATCGTACAATAAATCGACCCCTTCGTTCATTTTATTAATTATCGTGGATTCTACACTCTTCAGATATCTATTCAATTCCAGATTCCTTTTTTCGGTCACAGATCTGTTTACATAGACCAAGAAAAGAACAGAACCACCAAACAAAATAAATGTCGTCAAAACCAGTAAGGAAATCTTAAATTTTTCTTTAATTTTCATAAAACCTACTTCGTTTCCTTTGCGATCAACGTTTGAATTTCGTCTTCAATGTTATTTAGATCTACATCGGTCTTCATAAAACATTTCGCCGCTCCCATTTCCATCACTCGTTCAACCGAATCAGGTAGGTTTGTAATGACGATAATCGGAATATCAGCGGTCTTAACGTCCTTCTTTATTTCTTTCAAAACATCCAGACCATTAAATCTTCCCGCCATATAAATATCCAATATAATTACATCTGGAGAAAAAGAACTAGCCATTTTCATTCCCGTTTCGCCATCGGTCGCCACTCTGATATCAAACTTATCTCCAAACTTTCTCCGATACGCTTCATCTAACAGCAAATCATCTTCCACGATAAGTAACTTTGTCATACAAATCAATATATCACAGGAACGGTGGTGTAACTATACTTACTTCTTTTTTCCCAATACCTTTTCTTTCAATCCCAATATTTCCAGGCCTTTAAGCAACATTAGGGCGTCATGCTTGTACTCTGTTTCTTCTCTGGATACTGTCGGGAAAGCTAGATATTCTTCCTGTGTTTTTCCGGGCATAAAGATCACTGCTTGTCCTGGTTCGGCACCTGGTTTTACGTTTCCTTTGCCTATGGAATCTACAGCTTTTGCCCACCACCCGGGAGCTACTAGCATCGGATACTTTGTAAAGGCATTGGATCCGTCATAGAAGGTCGCCGCGCCGGCATTGGCCATATGAGTTCCTACCACCAAACCTGGTTTTTCATGGATATGCAAGTCGTATAATCGCTGAAGAGCCCATTCTGGTTTAGAACCGGATCCGTGACCTTCCGCCTTGTCCGCTGTCACCACTGGGTATATTGTCTTTCTTCCATCTACCGGTCCAATGGAAAGTTTCAAAAGGGATAAGTGGTGAATCAATGGAATCCCAGTTGCCGTAGCCACATAAGATCCGGGGGCAATCGGCAGTTGCCTTTCATCTTTGCCCACCTTTCCTTTCCACGCATTTTGTCGCATCGATTCACACATCATAATCGCCAATGTTTGATAGTTTGTTCTTTCACCTTCCCTGCCAATTAGTTGAACAAATTTGTCCAAGACATCAATCCTGTGAGGAAGTCTTCCGGCCTCTTTATCTATCATGTTTCTCAAAAAGAGAACCAGTCTATGGGGATTTTCGGCCACCTCTCTCATAAACCCCTGCAAATCTTTAAATCCCTCCAGAGTAGAACCGATTCTGGCATTTGCCACCAGCTCAAGTGCTACAGGAAGACTTGTTCGGATATCGAGATTCAAGGTGCTATATGGAGCTTTCATTTCAATCTTAGAATAGGGGTTCTTGACCGTTTCTCCTCCCACCATAATTTTTCCTATTGGTCTATCTTCTGCATATCGTACACCCAGCCTGTTGGAACCAGTTGGATAAGAGATAATCGGTCCTGTCTCTACACCTTTATCCTCATCGTGAATAAGTTCCAAGAGCTCTTTTCTGTTTCCCAATTGCTCTACCCTGTCTAATAGCGTTACTGCATCAATCGCAGTTTGGGCTTGTCTCAAATTCGCCGAGGGAATATTCATATCCTCTCGTCTCCCTTTTTTGGGAATTATTGTCACCACTTGACCTTGAGGTTCAGGCCTCGACAAACCAAGTTGCGTACCGAATAAGTCGGTTGGCCCACTCTGGTTTGTTCCCTTAACTGTACCGGCAGAAATATAGTAGACCTTGTATTTGGCACCCGCGTAGACTTCTTCAGCCACTTGCATTCTATGAATATGTCCGGCAACGGATCCTTTTGGCCTACTGCTTTCGGAGGTATTTTGCATCACTATTCTTTGTCCATCCAGTTCGTCAAACTTACTTCCCTTAGGGGGGTTATGCCAAACTTTAATATCATGTTCATAACCATTTGGAAATTTAAGTATCAAAGTCCCGCCGTTTTGGATCAGTTTAATATCAAGATCTCCAATCATCGCTCTCCAGGTATTCATCGTGTTTTCGGCCATCCATCCAGGATGGGCCCAATATTCGGACACCATACCCAATATTCTTCCCGCATTAGCCAAAGGTTCAAAGTACATCATTCTCATAAATTCCAGCTGCGTCTGAGCATCGGCGTCTGCCTTGGAGTCAATTGATTGAGAATGTTTACCGCTGGACCAACCCTCAATTTCATCTCCGGCAAAAATTACCAACACGTCAGGATTTGACAAGACATAACTCAAAAGTTCGTCCATCGCCTCGAGGTCCGAAACCTTACTCCCCAAATGCCAGTCAGAAAGTACAATAATTTGCTTTGGCACCATATCCGCAACTTCCTGAGTTACTACCAGTTTGCCTCTATTATCAATCTCTAACCTCTGACCTGTTTCGTGATGCGATCTGTAGTCTTTTATTCTTTCGATATTTGTCCTATCTGGAGGATAAACGTTTACTGTCCTCAATAGCTTACCGTTTTCTTTTTGTGCCATACCGCTATGCTATTACTCACACCATCAAAATACAACCACCAAATTATGGACCCATATCAAAGTAAAAAATCATTCACTATAGCCTCAAAAAAACTTATCCATATTTACAAATATGATTACCCATTCAAAATAATTATCTCCCGGAAAAAAATTCTTCGATCATTATCTCCACCTGCTCCGCATTTTCTGCCGTCATAAGTTTTTTCCGGAGTCCCCCCGAACCCTCAAATCCTCTGGCATAACAAGCCAGATGCTTCCTCATCGGAAAAAATTGAAACTTGGATCCGTCATTGCGAGGAGGTACTCCGACGCGGCAATCTCTACCAAGGATTTCCTGATACTTATATGCATGCTCTACCATTACCATCAATCTCTCTTTTGGTGTTACTGTGTCACTGTGGCACCTGCCTGCCGGCAGGCATGGCTGTGACACTTTCTGCAAAGTCCACGGATTACCGATCGCTTCTCTTCCAATCAAAACCCCATCCACCTTCCCCGTCAAATCTATCTCTTCCCCATTTTTCAACAAAACAGCAAATTCAATCGGTACAGAAGTGCCAGCAAAAGCCGCACGCCTGCCTGCCGGCAGGCAGGGAGCCTGATCCGCACTTGTACTCAAGGGACGGAGGTCGAGTACGGACTTTTGTGCACTTCGAACCGATATTTGCGCCACGTCCCCATTCCCCAAAAACTTCGTTCCACTTTCCCTAATTATTTCTCCCGCTCGAAGTAATATTTTCCAATCTGCCTCACCCTTATAAAGTTGTTTAAAGGTTCTGCCATGCATCGCCACAGCCGGCAGTTTTTGTTCGGCCAAAAATCTCCACCAAGACTCATCCGGCTTAGAGCTCCCAATCCTCGTCTTCACACTCACCGGTACCTTTCCGGCTGCAGTGCGCGTCGCTTCTATTACCGCCGCCGCTAGACCTTGATCTTTCATTAGCCCAGCTCCCCCGCCTCGTTTCTCTAACCCAGGTGAAGGACACCCCATATTTATATCAATCCCATCAAGTCCCAATTCGCAAACAATCTTTGCCGCCTCAAAAAAAGAGTCAGGATCACTACCAAACAGCTGGGCTATTATCGGTCTTTCGGACTCATCATACAGCAGATCCTTCCAAATCTTATGATCCATTTCACCCTTTTTCTTGATTCTCCATAATCCCTCCGCACTAACGAACTCGGTATAGATTATGTCTGCTTGCCCGTACTTTTTGGCCATAAAACGCATCGGAGCATC
>LCIE01000024.1 GCA_001000865.1 Candidatus Collierbacteria bacterium GW2011_GWC2_44_18
TTTCCCCAATTATCGCCAATGACACCACCACCAACAAACCCAGTAGTGTCAATGCTTTGAGCATATCTATAAGTATACTATCTTACAAAACATTTGAGCGGGATACCGGAATCGGACCGGCCTCTCCACCTTGGGAAGGTGGCATACTACCGATGTACTAATCCCGCTTAGTTTTTATCTCATCAAGACTACCTGCAATTTTATCATTAAGAACCTCCCTACCATATCCGCTTTTGTAAAATTTTTCTTGTTTTTGGGTATCTTTTTTTGATATAAATGCTTCGTAATGGACTAAAATGAATGGTCTGTTTTTCTTTGTATACGACCCTCCCTCACCATTATTATGCTCCTTGTATCTACGCTTCAAATCTTCAGTAAAACCTGTGTACAACCTATTTGTTTTGAGACTATAAAGAACATATGAATAATACATGATAAATTTTACCGATGAACCTGCCTCTTCGGCAGGTCGCCGATGAGGCGACTAATCCCGCAATGAATAGATTTTAGTCTAGGTGGAGTGAGATTGCCACACCTGCCTGCCGGCAGGCAGGGCTCTGAATACGAGATTCGCAATGACGATGTATTTTGTACTAGAATAGAGAGTATGGCGGGCAAATATCGAGAAAGTAAAGAAAAAAGCAAATCCAGATATTATATTCTTCTCTCGATAATCTTTGTGGTTGTTTTGTTCAAGTGGGGCATCCCCTTCTTTATCGGGGTGGTCGCTGGTGATGGCGCGCCAAGACAAAACATTGACAAAGATGTAATTCCTCCACAGACACCTACACTATCAGCACTACCAGAGGCTACCAACAGCGCTTCCTTATTGGTAGAGGGGTATAGCGAAGCTAGTGCCTCCTTGGATTTTCTGGTAAATGACCGTATTTCGTTGACGGACAAAACTAAAGCAGACGGATCTTTCTCATCTATCGTCACTCTTGATGCTGACTCGAACAGAGTCCAGGTAAGAGCTACTGATGAGGCTGGGAATATAAGTATTTCGGAGGTGGAAATAGTTCAACTTGACCGTAAACCAATCGAAATCACGATAACTTCGCCAAATGACGGTACAGAGTTCTTCGGTAAAAACAACCAAGTTGTCGACATTAAAGGAGAGACTAACAAAAATGACTCCCAAATAATCATAAATACTTCTTTTGTGGTGGTCGAGAAAGATGGAACTTTTGTACAACGGATCCAACTACTGAATGGAAATAATGAAATAAAGGCGGTGGCATCAGATAAGGCGGGCAACTCGACCGAGAAAGTGATTACTTTGATTTATACGCCCTAAGAGGAAGTGCCAATACAAGCCAAAAAGAGTAATTGATCCAGATATAGAAAAAACTATTATTAAACAGGCTGTGAAGGAGAATGGTGAAGATAAAAATTCTTTGGGAATAGGTTAAGCCGGAAAAACTCCTCCGGATCAAGTTGATAAAGGCAAGTAGGCCAAGTAGACCAGTAGTGGCCAAGACATAAAGGTAGCTGTTATCTATCTGGTATCGGGCACCGGTCAAACTTCTTAGGGTGTTGTACCCCCAGCCAAAGATAGGTTTCTTGAGAAATAGCTCTACCCCCATAGACCAACTATCAAAGCGAGAGAAAATCGAAAAAGTGCGCAGCAAGTTGACCCCTTCTCCAAATGGTTTGGGGGTAAGCCAAATTATCCCCAACAAACCCGCGAGAAAGAGAATGAGTGAGAATTGCTTTCGTTTTACCATCAAGTAGAAAAGACCCGCCGAAAAACACAAGTACGAAGCTCGGGAGAAAGTAAGTGCCATAAACAAGATCAGAGAAACACCCACGTGCCAATGTCCCAAGTAGATAAGTACCAGAGCCGCTCCGGCAAAAAGGACTCCGGAAAAATTTGGATCGTAAAGAGATCCGATGAGCCTAAAATAATGGTCGTCAAACCCAACCTGTTTGAGATATCTCATGTCGGGGAAAAATAGATATTGGAGGATACCTAAAATACAGAAGAAAGAAAAAGAAAAAATAACGGATCTTATGATTTTTTTGGCCGGAAAAAGCTTGACGGCAAAATATATCGATGGATAAATAAATAAGCGAACCAGGTAGAGTAAGGCATAAACCACCCCTCCAGACGGCAACGACCGGAGGTTAAACAACAGGGAGAGAAGCGCCAGAAGATTAAATAACATTAACGGCTTAAACAAGGGATCCCGGATAACAATTTTTCCCGATTCTCTATGAAGGAAAATGGAAATAGTAAGTAAGAATACTGACAAATCCAATAAGTAGATGGTAAACGGAAGTCCGTACCAAGAGAAGGCCAGGAGTTGACCAAATGGCCAAACCAATAGACTGAGAATTAATAGTAAATAAGTCATTTATTCAGTTTGAATATTTGTATTTGTAAATTATTTTGGTGAAGCAGTTGACCAGCTATCTTGTTTGGGTCATCCCCAACCGTCACTAGGTAATCATAACCAGACGTGTCTGAAACCCAAGAAGAATGGTCAAAGTCTCGAGGAAAATAATACAGGTTATGAAGCTTGTCCACCAATATCTTACTGCCTTCGGGAAGATGTGCCACAAAACCATCGGTATCCAAAAAGGTTCCAGGTAATCGGCCGTAATATTTGGTCAAAAACGTATTCCGATCCATCGAGCCCAATAATAGCGGAATATACTTGGCCATGGCAATCAGGCGAAGGGATAAAACAACAAAGCCAGAGAGAATGACGAGGGCCAAAAATGTCTTTTTAAAGACAGGACGGCGAAGTGAGTCGACAAAGATAACCGCAGTGATGACTAGAGCAGGCAAATAAGGTAGAAAATACCGAGAAGAAGGAGGATCCAATGACATGGTAAGGCACGTCCCCAATATCCCCAACAAGGAGATTTGACGCAAAACATGATTTTTGACCCTTAAAGAAAGCAATGCCAAAATAAAGACCAATCCCACGATCGGGGAGATAAAATCGTCAAAGGGGTGTGTTAGATAGTAAGGTGCCAACAAAATATGCTTAAACGCGTTTCCGATACCGGTAAGCGAATTCTCGACTACTCCGCTAAATATTGGGTAAATTGGATTGCCGGTGAAGTGATAGGCGATAATAAACCAGGGAAAAGATACCAAAAGAGCCGGAAAAATTATCTGTGGTCCAAAAATTATTGAAAAAATTGCCAACGATCCGAGTGAAAACCACTTGGTGCCAATGGCTAAACCTAATAACAAACCCCCGATTTTCCATGAACCACGAAGACTATAGTAAAGTGCTCCTACTTCTAATAAAGTTCTGATCAAATCGATATACGCGCTTCCTGACTGCCAACTGACTAGCCAAGTGCAATAAAAAAGTGAAACTCCGGCAAGCTTCATAGCCTTGGATATTTTGTGTTCCGACAGAATCTTCCAAATGAAAACCGCGGTTCCCACTCCAGCTAAATATTGGGCCATCTTAGGTCCGGCGGTGCCAAATAATTGAAGAAGGGGAATGTAGATTGTCTCTGCCAGACGTGGCATAACAGAATAATAGAGAAGACCACCGGGAAAGTACCACTGATGTTTAAGAAGCCACAACTTGGGAAGCGTCAAATGATACCAAAGAGCATCGAACCCCATTTCCGGGGTAAAAACCAACATAAAGTTAAGGACCAACAAAAGAATTATGGGTATTAGAATTACAAATAATATGAGATTGCTTCGTTCGCCTAAGGCGACGCGCAATGACAAACTGCTTAGTTTTTGTTTTCCCATTGAAAAACTCGAATAGATAGTGATTGAACAGCCATTAAATAGGCCAGAAACAAACCGGTGGTGCCGTCCAGAAATCCTGCCTTGAAAATATAATTAAGTTTGAATTTTGCCATAGGGTATACCAGTAAACGAAACCAGGAAAAGGGCTTTCCTTCTGATACAAGAATCTTTGAATCAATCTGACCGTATTGATCGAGTCGAGGGATAAACTCGGATACAAAATGGTCTTTAATATGGTAAAGTGGGGACTGGAGCTCCCCCACTCTCCCCTCAATGTCCCAATTTTCGTGCACTTGTCTATTAAATCTACCCGAATGGCGACGCCCTAGTCTTAAAATCTTGATGTTCCCGGTTTCTCCGTGTCTTAACGGCTGGTGATGGACAACGTCCTGCCGTTTGAGTAAGAAACCGGAATATTGGTCTAGATTAATTGCTTCTGTTATTTCTTTTCTAAGTTCTGTCCCAACGTACTCGTCGTCGTCAACAAACAAGACCCAGTCTCCTTTGGCATTCTGAAGTCCAAAATTTCTTTGCGAGGAAAAATCGTTAATGAGGGGATGAAAGAATATTTTATTTTTTTTCTTAATGTCATTGCGAGTCTCGTATTCGAGCTGAAGCAATCCATCCCCCTTCTGGATCGCCACGCTACGCTCGCGATGACGAGAACTGGAATCTACGATAATAAGGATTTCGTCGGCAAAAGAAAGTGATTCCAATAAAAAGTGATTTACCTCCGGTTTTTTTGACAAAACAATCGCGGATATTTTCATGATTTTTGTAATTTTCTGTTAATAGCGTTACCCATCTGCAACGAAGGGATCTCTATATAGTGATGCACAAAGAGAGAAACCAAAGTGGCTATGAATAGAGACAGTACAAAAAGAGCCATATGAATCGGAAGATAGGAGCCGGAATAGGGAAGGTTCGGCAACCAACTAAACATCAATCTCGCCAGGATATATAGAACGGTGAAATGAACCAAATAGAGACTATAGGAAATCTTCCCGAAAAATAGGAAGGTTTTTTGGTTTAGGAAATCAAATATCTTTGTTTTGCCGTTGTAAACAATGATCCCGATTATGAACCATGAAATAATGCTTTCGACCAGACCACCAAAGTATTCGTCGGTGGTGTAACGAATGGCCAGAAGTAAAATCAAACTGAAGGGTACGAGAGAATAAATTATCCAACTGGGAATAGCCACAAAAAGACTCTTAAACTTGGGAAGGATCAAGCCGAGATAAAACATATACAAGTAACGTAAATCTCTGAAACCGTTAATGTCAAAGATAGTAAAACTCGCGATAATTAAAAATAGAGAAAGTATCAGACTGGTTAATCGGCCAGGTTTTTTGGATATTTGATAGAAAACGGGAAAAATAAATGAGGCGATTAAAATCACTCTTAAAGTCCAGGTTACTCCCCCAAGATAAACATGGATAAAGAAAAAATTGTAAATTAATTCTTTAATGGTCATTTGGAAATTCATCCACCACAGATACCAGTCTGAGGCAAAGGGGAACATCTGATAGCGGAAACCGACTCTCATGTATATTGCGGTAATTAAGATAATGAAAATATAGACGGGGTATAACCTCAAAATGCGTTTTGTATAGAAACTAAGTAATCCTTTGAAGGAAAACTCAACTCGCGACATGGATTGGCCAAGAACAAGGCCGGAAAGAAGAAAGAACATTGTCACGGCGGCTCCTCCATTGCCGATGAGCATAATCAACTGTTGGATCTTGGCCTGGAGGTTCTGGAAAACCAGGTAGTTTTGGCCCCAGACATTGGCATAAGCCGGGATGGCCACAACCAAGAAAGAATGGTTCAGGGCAACAACCAATGACAATAGCCCTCGCAGACCATCTAATTTGGTTATTCGTCCGTTATCGGTGTTTTGCATATTTTAGGTAGTGATAAGACCAAAGCAGATAAAGGTAGGGGTAGAGGGATAGTGCATAAAGATAAGGAATTAAACGTTTGGTGGGAGGAAGCCATTTATTAATAAACCGAAGATGACTTTTGAAACTGATAAAAAGTTTTTGGGTCGGTCTTTTGAACGATGACGAGGTGTTGTGGGCTACTACCACCGAAGGATCAAGAATAATTTTCTTGCCTCTTCGCCCAGCCGATAAACAATAGTCGACATCTTCAAAATACATAAAATAGCCTTCGTCGAGTAGACCGACTCTCCTGAAGGTGTCGGCGCTGATTAGGACACAAGCGAAGGTGACAAAATCGGAAACAATAGGCTCCAATTTTTTGAGACTGTATAAATTCCGGTGCTCCGGCTTGGCATATTTCCAGTCGACTTTGCCTTCCAGTCCGTAAATTTTTCGGCGTTTTTGCTCATGATATATGACTGGTGCCACAATGCCAACTTTCTTATCGGAAAAATGTTTGAGGAGTGGACGAAAGAAATTACGCCCGACTGCTGCATCAGGATTGATGATCAAGATGTGAGTTGATCCAGCTTTTAGGGCCTGGCGTATGGCTAGATTGTTTCCGGCAGCAAAACCAGGATTGGCTGGTGAACTTACGTAGTGAATGTTGGGAAAATTTTTTTTGAATCCCCTTTCCACCTCTGGAAGAGGCGAATTGTCGATGATATAGTAATCCACCAGGTCTCCCCCAGTGCTTTTTTGTAGCGCACGAAGGCAATTGGTGGTATCGTCAGGATGTTTGTAGTTAAGTATGACGGCTGATAATTTTTCTGGCATCTGCTATATTCTAACCCAATGACCAAGCCACTTCGAGCAGCAATTGAAATAATTTGTGGCGATATCGTAAATCCTAGGCAGATTTTGGAGATAGGCTCAAGACAGGCAGTGAACCAAAACGACTTAGCAAACGTAAGAGAGCTGTTTCCATCCGGAAAATTTATTGGGCTGGATATGCAGGAAGGTCCTGGTGTAGACATCGTAGCCAGCGCAAACAAGTTGCCGTTTCCTAACAATTCCTTTGATCTGGTACTTTGTTTGGAGACCTTGGAACATGCCGACAAGCCCTGGATGGTTTCTGCCGAGATTGAGAGAGTACTCAAGCCAACAGGTGTGACGATTGTCTCCAGTCAGCAAAATTTTCCTATTCACAAGCACCCGTCCGATTATTTTCGATATACACCTTATGGGTTAAACCTCCTTTTTCAGAAGTTGAAGGGTAAGCTAACCGTAGCAATATCTCCCCCTTTTGACGACGAGGTGAAACTTAATCCCCAGCATATTATTCTGGTGGGAATGAAAAAGTATGATGAAAAGCTATTGAGGAGGATTAAAAAGTCACTCAAAAATAATATCGCCACAATTTCTGTTCATAAACCATATATCCATCGTTTTCAGGATTTTTTCAAATTCATTAAACGAGCTGTGGCCGAATTTCACTTTAGACAGGAGATAGAGTTCTTCTAAACCAAAACCATGAAATACCGCTATGATGAGTTTAATAATAACAAGTACGAAGTTCATAAACTTGCCTTTGATCTGATCCATAAAGGTAGCAGGGTTCTTGATATTGGATGCGCGACCGGCTATTTTGCTCGGGAACTATCTAACAAAGAATGTGAAACTTGGGGAGTGGATAACGATGCGAAGGCGGCCAAAAAAGCAGCGAAGTATTGCAAAAAAGTGGTAGTTTGCAATCTAGACGAAACGGAGAATTTGTCCGTACCAAAGAAATATTTCGATTACGTGATTATTTTGGATGTGCTGGAACACTTGCTTCACCCTGAAAATATTTTATCGATAATCAAAAAACATATTAAGGACGGCGGGAAAGTAATTATTTCTATTCCAAATATTGCCCATGCTTCAATCCGCTGGATGCTTCTCACGGGTCGATTTGATTATTCAGACACAGGGATTCTGGATAATACTCACGTGAGGTTTTATACGATAAATAGTATCGGCAAATTACTAAATAAGAACGGTTTTAAGAGCCTGAAGGTAATACCGACGAACGGAATGTGTAAAGTGCCCTTTCTATATAAAATTAGCGACAGACTACCTGCTTCGTGGCAATATAGTCTCGTAAAGAAATTCCCTTCACTTTTTGCCTTTCAATTTATTACCGTGGCAAAGCAAGTTTCTTGATTTCTCGGTCGAGCTGAACCCAGGTAACAATCAGAATAAGTGGCACCGTAAAGCAAACACTGAAAAGGAAAGAGTAAGCGACACCAACGGCTCCATAAAGAGGCACCAAGAAAAGCGATAGCAATATTTCTACCGATACAGTTAGAACACCGAAAAACGAGGGGATTTGGGGCTTATTGAGACCTTGAAGTAGGGCGGTCGGAACCGGCGTGAGCGAAACTAACAGAAAGTAGAAACTAAGGATCTTTAAAACCGGAAATGCGGTTTCTACAACCACTTGGTCTTTTAACCACCATATAAGGAAAGATTGGCCAATAGAGTGAGACAGAACCACGGCAAGGATCCCTCCAAGCAGGGTAAGACCTTCAACTCCAAGAACGAGAGACTTTAACTTCTTGATGCGATCTCTTTCAAGTAAAGAGGCGCTTAAGGGGAAGAATGCCTGAGCAAACTGAGAAATAACACCGGCACCCTTAGCAACGATACTTTGGGGAATACTGAAAGCTGTGATAGCTCTCGCAGAAACCATAGCACCGAGAATGAAGTTGCTGAACTGATTTTCGACTTGGCCGGCAAGAGTACCGATAAAATTTCTCAAACCAAATGAAAAAAGTTCCCGTCCAGTCCTCCTGTCATAAGAGGGAGCGAAGCTTTTGCCAGGAAAGAACCGCCATGAATATGAAATCATATAAATGCAGGTCAGAAGATGGAATAATAGCTGGACAGAATACAAAACCGCGATATTTGGAAATACACCAGAGACGACGGCGGAAATGATGGTGTTAGCGGTGCCGACTAGTAGGGTCTTGGAGTTGAAAATGTCAAATCTTTGCTCGGCTTGAGGCAAATTTAACAAATGTATGTTGATATGGTTAACGAACGCGATGAAAGACAAAACCAGAATCGATAAATTCATTGTATTTGTATCAACATGAGCAAAGATGGGCATGACACGGGATAAATATTGAAGCATTAGGATGACCCCGACAGACAAGACAAGAGCCAAGGTGACAAATATCGAGAATGAAGTCTTCCAGGTTTTGACTCTTTCCTCTGCTGTGGTAGATGGGAGAGAAAGTTTTCTGACGACTGCGTTGGAAATTCCGAAATCAAAGACAGCTGATAGTGAGATAAATGAAACCAGAAAAAGGTAAACTCCAAAAACATCCCGTCCTAAATTATTGAGTAGTGTCGAGACGGAAAAGAAACTAGCAATGAGAAGATAAAAATAGCCGGCAAGATTGAAACCTGTATTTTTGATTAAACTTTCTTTGATCGACATCTTGGTAAATTATAGACTAATTAGCCTAGGGCTGATGTAGAATTGGAGGATAAATATGAAAATTAAATTTCTACTGATAAATGCCATTGATATCACAAAATCTTTGCAAACCTCTCTGCCTCCATTGAGCCTTGGCTATCTTGTAAGTTCGTTAAGGGAAAAATATGGAAACGACCTGATTGACTTTAGGATTATTGACCGTGACGTAGCCGTGACGATCCGCAGTTACAAACCGGATATTGTCGGGATCACTTCAGTATCTCAAAACTTTAACTTCGCCGTGAAGTACGCCAAGATCGCCAAGAAACACAAGATTCCGGTCTTGGTGGGAGGTACCCATGTGACGGTATTACCATCCAGTATGACCAGAGATATGGACGTGGCGGTACTGGGAGAAGGTGAAGAAGCAATCAAGGAGTTACTGGAAATTTTTTTGCCAATAAAAAAGTTCGTGATAAGCGACTTAAAGAAACTGAAGGGTTTGGCTTTTTGGGATGGAAAAAAAGTGGTGCAGACCGAAGTCCGCGCCCCGATTATGCCCATGGACGCGATTCCTGTTCCGGCTAGGGATCTGATGAAAATTGAAAAATGTACCCACGTATTTTCCTCCAGAGGCTGCCCATATCGATGTGTTTTTTGTGCCTCTTCACGTTTCTGGAATAAAACTAGGTTTTTCTCGGCAAAATATGTCGTCGCGGAGATAAAGGATTTATATGAAAATTATGGCGTACGGGAAATTGATTTTTGGGATGATCTCTTTATTGTCAGCAAACAAAGAATCAAAGAAATAGTTTCACTCTTGCGAAAAGAAAAGATACTAGGGAAACTTTCTTTTAGCTGTGCTGTGCGCTCTAATTTGATTGATGAAAGCATGGCAAAGCTACTAAAGAAACTAAACGTAAAAGGCGTATCAATGGGTTTGGAATCTGGTACTCCCAGAATTCTCGATTATCTCAAAGGCGGAAACGTAAACATTAAAGATCATATGCGAGCTATCCGCATCTTTAAGAAATACGGAATCGAACCAAGTGCCTCCTTCATTATTGGCTCGCCTAACGAAACACGCGAAGAGATACTACAAACTTTTAGGTTTATCAAAGACAGTAAATTACGCGGTTTTGGAATTTACGTTCTTACCCCTCTACCGGGCACGCCGATTTGGGACTACGCAAAAGAACGGGGAATGGTGAGTGAAAAAATGGACTGGGGTACACTCAATGTAGAGTTCTTGGAAAATCACGAAAGGGCCATCATTCTTTCTGAAACGTTAACCAAAAAAGAACTATATGATCTGATTCTGATGTTTAAGTTGGAACAAAAAAGAAGATATTATATTGACTTCATTAAACATCCGGTAAATATTTTGAGACACCTATACCATCTGCTAAAGAATTTTCGAGCTAATGCCTTAGTAAATTTTGGTACACGACATTAATCTTTTTGGCGACTTGAAGTTGGTTGAAATTTTGAAGGGCTCTCTGTCTTGCCAGATGGCCCAGCTTTTCTCTTAATTTTTGGTCTCCAAGAAGCTTTTCGAGATTAATTTTTAGACTGTGAGGGTCTGACGGTTTGGCATATAGTACCGCGTGCTCACAAACTTCTTGTATTGCTCCGGTGGCGGTAGTGACGATGGGTAAACCACAAGCCATAGCTTCGATCAAGACCATGCCATACTGCTCTTCCCAGGTTCTAGTCCGTCGACTGGGAAGACAAAAAATATCTGCCCTGCGATATTCATTGGCCATTTTTCCATAGGAAACTTGTTTAACATGAACATTTTTGTATCCGGAGAGATCGGCTTTCAACGGTCCGTCACCAACAAAGGTTAGATGAACATTCTTTATATTTTTGGAAAGCTCTATAAAAGCACTTAATAAATCTTCAACTCCCTTTTCCGGGACCAATCTGGCCACACAAAGAAGGTGAAGGTCACGCTTGGTACTCTTTACTAGGCTTGGTTTGAATTTTGTTAGATCTAGACCTACTCTAATGACCGAAATTTTTTTCGGAAGAACCCCCTCTTTGATTAGGGCGCTTTTGGCTAAATCGGTAACGGCAATAAAATGGTCGATGCTTTCTCTGGCTAATTTCTTGAATTTCTTTCTTCCCCTGATGCCTTCGTTGTTGTGAGGAATTATCTCCCAAACCGTACTGACAACTTTCTTTACCAATCCCCTTCTCTTAGCCATGATGGCTTGGTGAGTGTAGCCGTAATATGTCTCGGCCACATGAACTATGTCAGCGCCCTTTATTATTTTTTCCAGACCGAATAACTGGTGCGCGTCGGTGAACAGACGATTTAGAATTGGATATTTAAATGGGATATTCGGAATATCTGTAGGAGACCAGAGTTTAATTAGAGGTAGATCTATTTTGTCCGAAATTGGATACTTGGAAGACACGGCCTGGATGTCGTGCTTTTTCTTCAACGGAACGTAATTTTGTAACTCAAACGGATTCAAAAACCCCCCACGTACGATAAATATTTTCATCA
>LCIE01000025.1 GCA_001000865.1 Candidatus Collierbacteria bacterium GW2011_GWC2_44_18
AAACAAAACAGGCACAAAGAAACAAAGTAACTAAACCATAATCAAAAACAAACAAAACAGAAGAAGGTACTAACAGGAGGTTAATTATTCAACGGTCTCTATCTAACCATTTCGCTCGCCACGTTCGCTTCCGGAAAGACCTTTTCAAACCATTTAAACTGCGCCGTTCTGTTCACTTCAGGATCATCCCATAAATTAATGATAATGTACTGTCACGTTCAAAATCTCAATCACCTCTCTCTTTTTCCTAAAAATAAATATCGCCCTGTATTTTCTATCTATTCTAAAGCTGTAAATCTCAAGTTTTCTTGGTTCCAAAAGCTCAACATGCAAACTTGGATGATACAAATCACTCGTCAACAATTTTACCTGTTTCTCATGTTTCCTCACCAAGCCATATTTCTTCAACTTCTTCAACACAAGTGCACTCAAGGGAATAACCTCCATCTTATTTCACGAAATAATCACTATTTTCCAAACCCTCTTTCAAATCAGCCAAAAACTCTGAAGAATACTTGTTTGTCTTTTTAAATTCACCAATTATCTTTTTTGTTGATTTCTCACCTGGAACGTCAAAGGGGAAAACAACACTCTTTTTTAACAACGCTTCATCATTTAATGTCGTTCTCAGCAAGGCACGCACAAACTCACTTCTATTTTCAAAGCCAAATACACCCGACAATCTGTCGATTTCGGATATCTGATGATCGGTCAAAGACAAGCTTACGGTACTCATTGTTGAATCTTAACATACTTTACTAAACTTTGTCAAGCTTTAATAAACTACATCACCATCTCACTCGCCACATTTACTTCCGGAAAGGCCTTTTCAAACCACTTGAACTGTGCCGTTCTATTTACCTCAAATATTCTCCATTGTTTAGTCTCCTCGTCCCACGCTACATCCAGTCCGGCAAAATCAGCTTTGACTACCTTCACCGCCGCCAAACTTAATCTTTCCAGATCTGCCATCTGTTCTTTGGTGAATTTTGGCTTTATCCTAGATAATTCCTCTTGCTGAGATATCACTTGGAATTTATCCTTCTGCCTATGTTTCATCATACCCAGAATCTGTCCATTTAAGACCAGTACTCTATACCACCTTCTTACTCTTAACACTGGCTGAATCAAGACATCTCCTTCGCTATATTTCAGAGCCAGCTTATTGAGCCTTAGCATCGTCTCTGCCAATTTTACATTCTTACCGTGAGACCCAAAGCGGGCTTTAACCATTACTGGAATAAACTCACCCTTTCTCTTTCCCAATATCTCCAAATATCTTTTCCATCCGCGCTGCCCCCTGAATGAGACGAAGGGAATCACTGGCAGCCCAGCCTCTGCTAGAAGCAATCCTTGTTCGAGTTTACCCATCAAGGGAAAAAATTTAAAACTCTCCCCATTTATTACCTTAATCTCCTTACTATCACTTGTATTGTCTTGAGTTCTTATTTTTTCCACATACTCCAAAATGACCGACTTCACCCCTAACATCGATTCCCCTCCTCGTTTGGTTGCAGCTCGAGGGATGATCAAATCGTACTCATCTAATTTATTTCCTGTCCCCAGATCAACGATCGGCTTCCCCAACTTACTCACCCCAATCCGCACATGTTCATAATTTACCTTGTCCACCTGATACCCAAGTTTTATAGCTTCCTCAGCCAATCGCCTTGGCTCATACTCCCCCCTAAATCTCGTCAATACTAATATTTTTTTCATAATCGTTTGTCATTGCGAGGAGCCAAAGGCGACGCGGCAATCCCCGACTCGGAGATTGCTTCAGTACTTCGTAATTCGCAATGACTGCGGAATTTATTAATACAGTATTCCAATATTTTTCTTGCCGCATTTATCTTGGTTCTTTTCTCAAACACTTTGAATTGAGGCGCTTCGTTCACTTCAATTATGTAAATTTTTCCCGTTTCGGTACTTCGGACCAAATCCGTTCCGGCTACTTCCACTCCCAAAACCTTGGCCGCTTTTTCTGCCGTTTCCATGACATCACTGGGCAAATCAATTCCCAAAGATTTTCCCTGGCTTTTGTTAAGAACTAACTTTTCTTCCTTCATTTGGCGTTTAAATCCTCCAATACACTTGTACCCCACTGTCATTACTCTATAATCTCCATCGTTCTTGATATATTCTTGCACTAGAAAACCACGGAAAATTGGCGCTTTTTTATTAGCCAACTTGGCCTTTTCTTTTCTTCCTTCCAAAATGTGCTTCAGTTTCTCCAAATCAGCCAACTCTCTTACCCAAAATGTCCCCATACCGTGTCTGCCGCCGGCCGAAAGTTTCACGATCACCGGCAATATCCAAGTCTCCAGTTCCTTATCCAAATCCTTGAAACTCTCAACATAGGCCGATTTCGGATACAGGACCCCAGCTTCAGTTAGCTGCCAGCTCATCACAGACTTGAATCTACGGAGTGGCCCCTCGGAAAGTAAATACTCATCCACCACGGGCACCTTATGTTTCTTAGCGTATAGTTGTAACAACTTACTCCACTCCAGTTCGGACCCGACCGAACGGAAGTACCAGCCATCGAAGTCTTTCATATCCATCTCCCCAAACAAAATCTTCTCTCCCACCATTTTTAGTTTTCTATACTTGACTGGAACCAACTCAACCCCCAAAGCCACCGCCTCCTCCTGAAACCTTTTTTCACTTTCGTCAAATGTTAGTCTATGTAGGTATGCAATTTTCATCAAAGTAATTAAATTATAAGTTCCGAAGCGCCTGTCCCTAAAGAAAAAGATTGCGCAAAGCAAAAATGCCGGGTTTTTATGTACTCATAAAAATTTTTGCTGCAAGTCAGGACGGATTTTGCGCAGGCAAAATAGCGTCCGTTTTTTCGTAGGGATAGGTACGACAGGAACCGAAATAACATATTCATTTTCTAATTTTAATGAGACCTGGATCCACTACGAAATCTCTCAGATCCCTTCTCCCGATTAATAGTTGTCTCCTCAAGTTATTTCTATCCGTCACACTCGCTCTGGTCTTAATCATTCTACCTTTCAGTTTAACGGTTAGGGCAATTAAAGTTCTCTCCTCTATTCCCAAAGAGTTTTTTACTTTCTTCGTCCACAATACATTTTCCGGAGTCAGCAAACCTAGTTCCAGAGCTAACGCGTAATCTATCGAAGAACTCCTGGCTCCGGTATCAATTTTCGCATTTACCTCGATCATTTTTTTCTTTCCATTCCGCACGCTAACTCTCTCAAAAATTCCGACCACTGGCTTCTCCTCACCCAGGAATCGAACTCTGTTGGCGAACTTACTGGCAAAAAGGGCTTTGCCAATTTTTACCCCCTTCTCTGCTTCCTCCACCTCCAGTCCTTCTACTCTTTCCAATCTTCTTCGCAAACCAGCCATGTTGGCTATCTGAATAGATAAACCTGGCTGATCATTCAGCTCCAATACTACCGGCCCCTTCTCTTCATCGATTAGCATATCTACCGACAGGTAGTTTAATTTAGAAATAATCTGTGTCTCTACCGCCATCCTCAGTATTTTGTTCCAATATGGAATGGTAATTCCGTTTACTTTAATATTGGAATCCGGAAAATATTTTACCGATCTGTTCCTATATACTCCATGTGTCGTTATGCCAGTCGCAATATCTATCCCCAGCCCAATTGCCCCTTGGTGGAGATTAGCTTTGCCATTACTTTCATCCGTCGGAAGGCGTAACATGGCCATCACTGGAATGTTGTTGTAGACAATCACCCGAACGTCAGGAGCACCACCTACCGCCAACTTTTTAAATTTAGGATGTATCTTAATTCTCTCTTCTATCATCACCTTATCCGGCAAATTGTTGTGTGAATATTTTCCTTCCGCAATGTCCATCGAATGAAGGACCAGATCTTCCACAAATACTTTCTTATCATCCACGGTCAAAAATGCTCCATTCTCTTTTGTCATCTTTTTAATCAAAACTATCCCCTGGCCACCAAACCCCTGAACTGGCTTGATAGCAAACCCCTCTTTCAACTTATTCCAGTTATACAATCGAGCGGCTTTCGCATTCCCAATGGTTCCCAACAATCTTGGATGGGCAACTCCGGCTCTTTTAAGCATCCTTTTGGTGAGTAATTTATCATCAGCCCTACGTCTGGCACTCTTTAAATTAAGCAACAAATAGTCTGCCGAACGGGCATTGAGTCCCAATATGTCAGTCAGTCTTGGCATTATTTGGATATTAGCTTTCTAAATCTCCAAATCTCAGACAACCGGAGGCCTTTATATTTCCCTATCAGCAGGTCTAGAGCCAGTATCACCACCACCGTTATTTCCGGCTGTAGCAGTACCTGAGCTTGCACCCACGGATTACTAATTACTTTGTAAGCAATAAAGGCGAGAACTATCGTTTCCAGTGTCATCCCCAGCGACGTCGAAACGCTTCTTGTGATTTGGGTTTCTATAAAGGTTTCTGCTAATAGAACAAAGATCAAGATTGGGAAAATTCCAACCGTTAGCAATCTTTCCAGTCCAATCAAGGGAGACATAATAAGTAATCCCAAAACAGCCATCGATATTAGCCAAATCAAAATAGCTAACTTCGGTAAATAAGGCACCTTTATCTTTTTAATAGCCACTCTTCCCAGCACCGCCGCCAAAAGAATAAACGCTAAAAGCATGAGACCCACTAACCCTCCAGTCGAAAGAAAAGCTACCGATAGCAAAGCAGGTACGATCATGCCAAAGCCATTAACCCCTACCACTTGTCGTGAAAATGCCACCAAAGCGGCCACCAGTGGAAAAAGAAAAAGCAAAACCAGGGTATTGGGGGATACTCCATCAGCTACCGCCTTCCGAATCGCTATTTTTAAAGAGTTAGCCACCCACCAGCCAGGTAGCTTCTGTGTCTTTATGAGATTTGTTAGTCTATCCTGGGTTTCTCTAGGCACCGTCAAATCAGCTTCCATAGTTTCGGTCTTCGCCTCTGCTGTAGCAATTAGTGCCTGAGTAGGCACCAAATTTTTCTCTACTGCCTGAGTGCTAGTGAAAAACGCCAGAAAGCAGACTAAAGATAGCCACACCGCCATACTTTTCATGTCCCGTATTTTACCTCATTTAGGATACTTATGATATTATTTACCTATGTCAGAAAAAACTAAAAATATTACCAGCCTTTATACACCTTTATCGGTGGTCCTATTAATCGGCGCCGCCTTTTACATTGGTAGATTGTCCTCACAAGTCTCGTCCTTAAAAGGAGTCACCTCTGCTCCTCCGGTAGCTCAGCAACCATCTGATACCCAGCCACCTACAAATCCTACCGTAAGTGCGGAAACTATCAAGGGTCTGTTTGGCAAGGACCTTGTCAAATTTGGAGATGCAAACAAAAAATTGATTTTTGTCGAGGTCTCCGACCCAAGTTGCCCTTATTGTCATGCGGCTGGAGGCTTAAACGGAAAATTAAATAAAGAAATGGGGACTCAGTTTACTCTAGTTGCAGATGGAGGAACTTATGTAGCCCCAGTAACCGAAATGAAGAAATTGCTTGATCAGAAAAAAATAGGTTACGTTTGGATCTATAGCAATGGACATGGAAATGGAGAGATGGCCGCCAAAGCACTATACTGTGCCAACGAAAAAGGTAGATTTTGGAATGCCCACTCACTACTATTTTCGGCGGAAGGTTATGACTTAATTAACAACAAAGTGAAGAATGATCTATCCCAAGCAGGCACAATGTCGAGTTTCTTAAGCAAAGCAGTCGATGCAAACTTCATGAAAGGTTGTCTGGAAAGTGATAAGTACAAAGATAGGTTAACAGCAGAAATCAGTGTCGCAAAAAGTTTAGGTATCAATGGGACTCCCGGATTCTTTGTAAACACAACGAGATTTTCTGGCGCAGTACCTTTTGACAGCATGAAGAGCGTGGTTGACGCAGCCTTAAAATAAAGATATTTCTTGCATTCTACTCAAAAATGGTGGATATTTAATCTATACATGGATCCCAATCCTATCCAGCCTCCTCAATTCCAACCAAGCCCGACTCCCGTCCCGTCATTAGGCTCAAAGCCTGACAAGGGTATTCCCATCTTCATTTTGGTTATTCTTTTTGTCATAGTCATCGGCTCTCTTTTTCTTTTTCGTTATGTTTTGCAAAAATCCACCGATCGTCCAGTCAATACCACCGATATTAACCTTGAACCAGGAAACAGGAACCAGGAACCGACAACTCCCCCATCTCTGACACCAACCCCCACTACCCGACCAACAGGCCCGGGGCAATATGCCTGCAGTGCTTTGGGGAGTTGCAAAGATTGGGACCTTCAAATCCAAAAAGAAAACTGTACTGTCACTTTTGCCGACAGAAATTGTCTCGATCAATGTTCTGACACTACCAAACGCTGTAACCTTTAACAAATAATAAATGACTACTTACATCCACTTCCCCAAATCAGCTCTATTCCTTACTATCATCATACTTCTTCTACTGGCTCTTCCCTACCCATCTCCCAGGTCTGCTTCAGCCGTCGGAGGAAATATTAATATTGGGGCCGATCTAACCATGGGTGGAGGTTTCGGAATAAAATCCACTCGATATAAAGATGCTTCCAACAGTCTTTATTTTACCGAACCTGCGGGGACTTCCGTCATTAACAATCTCTCGGCTTCCGGCTCCGCCAACTTTCTCGGCAACGTCGGCATCGGGACGACGGGACCGGGGGCAAAACTTGAAATAAGCGGAAATCTGGGATTATCTACCGGTGCAACCAGAGATATCTTGGTTACATCGTCTTCTGGCAACGGAAATGACCTAAGGATCTATGCTGGTAATTCGACAAGCGTCACTTCCAATGGTGGAAATCTGTATATTGATGCTGGAGTCAGAGCTACTGGTATAGGTACAGGTGTCCCCGGACATATTTTATTACAAACTAATTTTTCGGGTGGAAATGAGGCCGGCAACGTCGGCATCGGCACGACGGCGCCAAGTTACGCACTTGACATAATGAGTGACTCTGATTTTAGATTGGTTGGTGCGGGAAGGACAGACGGCATTACACTACAACATGTATCTGCAGGTAACTATCAAAATACTAGTATTGGGACAGGTACATACTCGGTAAGTTCAGCTGGTGGTAGTTTAGGTCTTGCCTCAGGCACATCTACTGACAATATGTATTTCTACACAGGTAATACAAGTGCTATCAGAATGACAATTATTGGTGGAGCTGGGGCAGATCTTGGCAACGTCGGCATCGGGACAACGGGGCCGAGTACATCACTTCATATTTATTCTAGTGCGGCAAATAATCAGCTTTTGATTGAACGTAGTGCTGCTCTTGACGCAGCGGTGAGCTTTAAGAGGAAATAAATTTGTTATTGCGGATGATGTTGGTCCTAGCGGTACTCAAAGATTGGTTATAGATACTTCAGGCAACGTCGGCATCGGGACGACGGGGCCACTATCAAAATTAAGTGTTGGGGGTGCTGGGAACTCCAACTATGCCATCTATGGCAGTGGCACCAACGGTGGCGTCTATGGCATCAGCACCAACAACGCCGGCGTGTATGGATCTAGCTTAAATGGTTATGGTGTATATGTTGATGCTGGTACTGCAACTTATGATCTTTATGTTTCAGGTAGTGGTTATGCTACTGGCAGTTTTGTCAGTGGTTCCTCTGATATCAAATTCAAGAAAAATATTATTAATCTTGACAATGCCCTTGAAAAAGTAAAACAGCTCCGCCCTGTTTTTTTTGACTGGCGATCAGATGAGTTTCCCGAAAGATCCTTAGAGAAAACCAGACAAATTGGCTTCATTGCTCAAGAAGTACAACCAATCTTACCTGAAGTGGTGGTTACTGATAACAAAGACGGCACTCTTGGTCTTAAGTATGACAAGATTGTTCCACTTGTAATCAAAGCCATCCAAGAACAGCAAGTCCAAGTAGTCTCTCTCCAAAGCATCACTACTGATTTTATCAGCAAATTCAAAGAGGGGCTGATTGAGACCAAAAAATTAATTGTTGATGGGGTGGATATTTTGAAAAAATTGAACGAGCTTTCAGGTAAAGTCGACAAACAACAGCAGACCATCGACAATCAACAACAGCAAATCGAAGAGCTCAAGCAGGTTATCCAAGAATTAAAAAAATAAAATTTCAATCTCATCATGGAAAACTCCAGTAAACGTGATCCTCTAAACATCATTATCGCCATCGCCGTGATTGTTATTATCATTCTTCTTGGTTACATGGGTAGTCTCGCACTCAAAAACAATCTAATCTCTTTACCGAAGTCCAACAAGACTTCTCCTGCCTCCACCAAAGTTACTCTTAACCCCGATGCTCTCTACCTATCCTTCCCTATCACCAATCTTTCCTCAGCCAAGATTACAGGTAAATCCAGCAACTCCCTCATCGTCGAAGTCAATGCCCAAACTCTCCCCAACACCGATAGTAAAGTTCTCAGCTTCAAAGTCGCCATTACCGATACCACTAGTATTACCCAGCCCATCCCCAATATTCCCTACGCCTTCAAATCCCCCACTACCAATACTCCTCCTCTTCCACCGATAGCTAATCAATTAGCGATCACTCTCAAAGATCTTAGTATCGGCGAAACTGTCAATATCAGCTTGGCCGACGACCTTCGCTTCACCAGCAATCGCGATATTCAAGCCATTGCCATTTCCAAACAACTCGAGAGCAACAGTCTCTCCGGCCCTATCACCGAGGTTTCTGGTAATACTATCAAAGTCAGTGGCTTTGTTTCTTCCTTCGCCCCTCCTGCCATGGGAGCA
Source organism: Candidatus Collierbacteria bacterium GW2011_GWC2_44_18 (assembly GCA_001000865.1). Taxonomy (GTDB): domain Bacteria; phylum Patescibacteriota; class Microgenomatia; order UBA1400; family MFAQ01; genus UBA10133. The sequence goes on from LCIE01000025.1 coordinate 8,772, forward strand.
ACCCCTCCCACTGCACCAGTCAACAAAATCTACACCATCAGTCTCACGAGCGACACTGAATTAAGTAGCTTCGACCAAACAGGACCGATAAAGATGGCTCTTTCAGATCTTAAAGTTGGCTCCTCTGTCATTGTTTATTCAGCCGACCCCATTACCAGTACCTCCTTCTCAGCCGCCCTAGTCACCATCCACCCGACAGTTGCTCCACCCCCCGTCCCTCCCGCACCCGGCAGTAGCAGTCCCGCTCCTGCCACCACCACTCCTCCAGCCCCACCCCAGCCATAAAACACAACTCCTATTGACATACACTTTATCATCAGTTATACTTATAATCAAATGCAGTTATACAAGAGAAGTGTATTTGATCAAATACAACCATATCTAGGTGACGAAACAATTCTCGTTCTCCTGGGTGCTCGTCAGGTTGGCAAAACCCACATATTGCGCTATATCGACAACTATCTCACCGAGCAAGGTCATAAAACCATCTATTATGATCTCGAGTTCCCCAATCTTCTCTCCCTCCTCAACCAAGGAACAGACACTTTTATTGCTGACCTAGCAAATAAGGGCTATCTAAAAGACGAAAACATCTTCGTCTTTATCGACGAAATTCAATATTTAGACAATCCCAGCTCGTTTCTCAAAATTATTGCCGACCACTACAAAAATATTCATCTTATCGTCTCTGGCTCATCCACTTTCGACATCAAAACCAAGTTCACCAACTCCCTCGCCGGTCGCACTATCGAATTTGAAGTTTTCCCCCTCTCATTTGCCGAATTTCTTATCTTCAAAGAATCAGAGTATAAAAACATTATAAATCTGAGTTCCTCCGGTATCAAATATATTGGCAGGCTTTACGCCGAATTTGTCACGTATGGTGGCTATCCCAAAATTGTCCTTGAACCGGATACTGTCAAAAAACAACAACACCTCCTCCAGCTAATTGACACCTATGTCCGCAAAGATATCCGCGATCTAGCTGATATCACAGACATCACCAAATTCAACGGTATGCTCAAAGTGTTATCATTCCAATCAGGCCAGCTTTTAAATATAGCCGCCCTCTCCCGCGAAACAGGCATTTCTCAACCCACTATTCACAAATACTTGTCGATTCTCGAAGAGACTTTTATTATCAAGTTAATCACTCCATATAGTCATAGTCCCAGTGTCGAAATCAGTAAAAATCCCAAAATCTTTTTCCTAGACTCCGGCCTACAATCACTTCTTTGGTTGGATGGTTTTGCCCCTACTCTCCTTGGTAATATTCTCGAAACCAATATCTTTAGCGAGCTGGTCAAACTCCATGGTCGCCACAATATCCATTTTTGGCGAACCAAATCTGGTCAAAAAATTGACTTTATTCTCGATCTACCAACAGGTCTCACTCCCATCGAGGTCAAAACCAATTTTGTGCAATATTCCTCCAAACACCTCACGCAGTTTGCCACTAAATACAAATCCAAACCAGGCCTTGTTGTAGCACTACTTGGAACTCCTAAGGACCAGTATTATCTTTACCCTTGGCAACTTTTTTGAAACCAAACAAGTTTACTTCGCCGCCGTAAATAGATCGTCGTGCATCTCCCAGAACTTACCCTGTTCTCCGGCACACAGAGCCGCTTCAGCCGCCTTCTGGGCGCTGGAATGGAAGGATAGTGGGAAGCTCTTGTACTCCAAGCTTATCTTACCCTTGTATTTATCCATAACTGCTTTCACAGTAGGGAAAGCTTTCTCGCAATAGGGACATTCAAAATCGGTAAACTCCACCATTTTGATTTTTGCATTTGCGGGACCATCAATATAGCTGTCGGCCAATTTCAACGTGAGTCTTTTTCCATCTTCTCCCAGAGCCGCCGCGGCTTTATCACCTGTACCATCTTTTAACTCAGCCTCGATCACGCTTTCAAAACTAGACTGTGGCTGCGCTCCTACCAAAAGGATTCCGTTAATCAGGAATGATGGTGTTCCACTCACCCCCAAAGCGGAACCTTCTTTTTGCTCAGCCGACACTCTAGCTACAGTCGTCCCACCATCCAAACATTGGTCAAACTTACCGGTATTAAGACCCAAGTTTTTGGCCCGTGCTTTAAGACTTGCCACATCCAATTTTCTCTCACCCGCTGCTGGCGCTACTTGATTTCCAGCAGGAACAGGAGCTGTGGTATCTGCTTCAGCCACGTTATTCTTTAACCCCTCAACCTGAGAAGATAGCCTTCCTACATAGAAAGACGCCACAATTAGCAATAGCACCAAAATAGGTGCATAGATAGTTTGTAAACCGGATTTTTTTTCTGACATACAAGAATAATACCAGAATTATTACCTTATCATCACAATTTTTTCAGACGTGTCTTTGTTATTGGTCAAGAAGTTTGTCCACATTTTTCTTTTGTCCCAAAAAATTCCTGGAGGTCACCACACTCTTCCCTGTTTTCTCCTCCAGTTCGATCCTCGCATTTTTGGCAATTCTCCCTCCTTTAATTGCTGGTTCTTTATTTTCTCCAAATCCAGTTGCCTCTACGGTTTCTGCAATTTCTCGTGTCGAAAGTTCCGCCAAAGCCGTAAATATCAGCTCCGCATCACTCATATGATCTCTCAGATTTTGAGTTTTAAGACTCTTATACTCTTTATGTTTTTTAACAGTCAATCCCGTCCATTCTTCATGGATCAAGTTAGTCAGTATCGCAAATTCCTCGCTCTTTTTCACATCATGAGTCGCCCAGTAGTCCGTCAGCTTATTTCTCGTTTCCTGCCCCATCATTCTTTGCTGAATCCATTTTTCACTTCTGCCCATTTTTTGCCAATATTCACGCCCTCTGTTTACAGATCGCTCAGGATCAGAAATATCCAGAATTCGCTCATGTCCAACTTTAGCCAGCCACAATTTTATTGGTTCTGCTTTCGGGCTTGGCACAGATTGAATGAGTCGAAAAACTGTTTCCATATCGGCCACATCAGTTAGGTATTTTTTGCCATCAGAAGCTATCATTTTCAGTTGGTTACATTTTGTAACCACCTCACTACCCTCATTTTTCAAACGACTTTTTAATACTTTCCAGTAATTTCTAGAGTCAGCACTCTCTGTCAACACTCCCACAATATCCACCACCGAAAAAAACCACCGCTCTTTCTCTCCATCCCACACCCTACGAATGTTTCTCCCCTCAAAGATAGCTACCTTCTCCTCAAGCTGTAATTTATTCATAACTTAACTATACCAAACATTACCCGAAAACAAAATACTATTCCAGTAACCGTTCAGGGTTTGACAATAAAAACTATGTAATCGCGAGTTTTGACTTCTATAGATACCCCGAAGTGGGTACAAACCGTGGCGATCCATCCCTTTTCTGGATTGCCGCGCTACGCCCCGCCTGCCGGACGGGCAGGTCGCAATGACGAACTGTTGGTAACTCGTGAATGGTTACTATTCCATCACAAAATTGAGCATCCGATCTTTCACATAAATTGTTTTCAAAATCTTTCCTTCATTCAAGTATTTAGCCACTTTTTCCTCCAGTTTGGCCAAGGTAACTACTTCGGATTCTTCGGCACCGGCGGCTACTTCTATCACTGCTCTCATTTTTCCATTTATCGCCACCGAGACTTTTACTTTTTCATCCACCAGATATTTTTCATCGACTTCCGGCCATGGCTGACCATGAAGACTAAACTCTCCTCCAATTTTTTCCCACAATTCTTCCGCTACAAAGGGAGCAAACGGTGCCAATACCTTGATCATCGAACCCAAGTCATCGGCGTTTACCCGAAAACCTGGTTTCGACAAAGCGTTTACTGTCTCCATCAGTTTCGCAATCACCGTATTAAACTTAAAGGCCACCAGATTTTCATCGGCTCGTTTGATTAGTTTATTAAGTATTCGTTTACTTTCAACGTCCGATACTGTATCTTTCCCGGCATATGTTCCAATCAAGTTATAGAATTTTTCGATAAATCTTTTGACCCCAATTAACGATCTCTCGTTCCAAGCCATAGTCGCATCAAACGGTCCCATGAACATAAGATAGGTTCTGAGAGAATCGGCTCCATATTTCTCCACAAACTCGTCTGGAACAATTACATTTCCTTTACTTTTACTCATTCTGTTCCCATCCGGACCAAGGATCACTCCGTGAGATACCCTTTTCTTGTATGGCTCCGGAATATTTTTTGGAACAACTCCGAGATCCCACAGGAACTGGTAAATAAATCTCGAATAAAGTAAATGCAATGTATTATGTTCATCTCCACCCACGTAAACATCTACCGGTAGCCAATACTCCATTTTCTTTTGGTCCGCTAAAACGTCGGTATTATGTGGATCACAATAGCGTAAAAAATACCAATCACTTCCGGCCCAATTTGGCATCGTATCAGTTTCTCTTTTAGCTTTACCTCCGCACTTCGGACAGGTTGTTTCCACCCATTCCTTAATATTGGCTAAGGGTGACTCTCCCGTATCGGTTGGCAAATATTTTTCCACTTCCGGTAAAACCACCGGTAATTGTTCCAACGGAACAACTTGCCACCCTCCCTGTAGGGGCGGACCCCCGCGTCCGCCCGTATCCACCACGTCCATCGCACAATTCTCACAGTAGACCATGGGGATAGGTTCTCCCCAGTAATGTTGTCTGGAAAATATCCAATCTCTCAAGTGATACGTAACCGCTTTATCTCCCACACCCCTTCGTATCACCTCACCAATCATCTTTTCATCCGGTATGTATTCATCATCAACCGGCAACTTATATTTCAAAGCAAATTCCTTATCACGCTCGTCATGGCTCGGTACCGCCATAATCGCTCCGGTTCCGTAGCTCATCAGTACATAATCAGCTGTCCACACCGGTATTTCTTTTCCGGTAATCGGGTTAATCGCAGTTAAACCGGTAAAGACTCCACTCTTTTCTTTTGTCAGATCAGTTCTCTCTATCTCAGTCTTGTTTTTAATACTTGCCAAAAACTCTTCAATTTTCTTGAGTTCTTGAGTTCTTGAGTTCCTGAGTTCTTGAACAATTGGATGTTCTGGTGCGAGCACCAAGAAAGTTGCCCCCTCTAACGTATCCGGCCTGGAAGTAAACACCTCGATCTCATCAATATCGAAATCTGCTTCCTTGCTGTCATTCCCGACCTGATCGGGAATCCATCCAATTATTTCCTTATTCTTAATTTTAAACCTGATCTTTACCCCCTCCTTTTTCCCAATCCAGTTTATCTGCGCCGCCCTTACTTTCTCGATAAACTCGGTATCGTAAAGCCCATTAATTAGTCTGTCGGCATAATCCGTTATTTTTACCACCCACTGGGAAATAGTTCTTTTTTCCGCTTCAGTACCACATCTCTCACACTTTCCGTCAATTACCTCTTCATTAGCCAGACCAATTTTATCTTTCGGACACCAATTAATCGGCATTTCTTTCTTCTCAGCCAATCCTTTTTCGAATAGTTTTGTGAATATCCACTGTGTCCATTTATAGTATTCCGGCGAGGTCGAATTAATCTCCCTATCCCAGTCAAAAGAAAATCCCAAATTCTTCATCTGGTATCTAAAGTTATCAGTCACTTCTTTGGTTATTTCTTTAGGGTTTTTTCCACTCTTTATGGCAAAGTTCTCTGTCGGTAGCCCAAAAGCATCCCACCCCATGGGAAACATCACATTCTTTCCCTGCATTCTTTGGAATCGAGCATAAACATCAGCCGCTGTCATGGCAAAAGCATGCCCTACATGTAGTCCCGATCCGGAAGGGTAGGGAAACTCGGTCAACATATAAAACTTTTCTTTATCGTTTTCCACGTCTATTCCTCTGTAACCTGAAAATTCCTCATACTTCTGCGCCCATTTCTTTTCTATCTTTTTAAAATCATAGCTCTCCATATGCGTAATTTTATCACCCCCTTCTCCGCGTGACACTGTGGCACTGTGACACTATTCATTTATAATCACCTCAATGCAAACTGTGGTCGACGGCGTTCTGACAAACTACGAAGTATTCAACGCCAAACAGGCTGACACCCTCGTTATCCTTCATGGTTGGGGCTCATCCCTCAAGTTCTGGATCCCAATTGCCAAACAACTAGACCCTGATCTACGAATCATCCTCCTCGACCTTCCTAGTTTTGGTTCCACAGCTCCCCTACCGAACAACCCCAACATCCCCGAATACACTTTATTTGTCAACGCGTTTACTAAAAAATTAAAACTCAGCCGTTTCACTCTGTGCGGTCACTCATTCGGTGGTCAGGTCACACTAGATTATGCCCTCAAGTTTCCAAGCGATTTAAAGTCAATTATTCTTATCTCTCCAGCAGTCGTCAGAGAAAGGTCCAAATCGGCTAAATTCAAGATTCTTCTGGCCAAAGTTCTTCGTCCCCTCTTCTCCATTCTACCCAAACACAGTTTCGAGCGCTTTTTGGGTTGGTATACTCCCCGAGACTACAGCAACTCGACCGAGTACCAAAGACGTGTTCTCCAAAAGATTGTCGTTTACGATCTTAAACCTTTCCTCAATCAGGTCAAAGCCCCTGTCGATATTATTTGGGGCAGTGAGGATTTTGTTATTCCCTATATGGGCAAATATCTGGCCGAAAATATTCCGGACAGCCATCTCCATGTGATTTATGGTACCAACCATCTCATCTACCTTACTCATCCCAAACAACTAATTGAAAATCTAAATCAAATAATCGACCTCCAGTATGCTTAACCCCATCAAAACACAGCTCACCATTCTCCAACAAGAAGGCTACTCCACCGGCAGGTTTCTTAAGTGGTGGCTTACTCATCCGTTCACTTATTTCGTCTCCACCAAAAAACCCTTAGCACTAACTCAAAAAGTCAGACGTCTAATGGCTATCTCCTACATCCTCTTTGGATTACTACTTCTCCTCTCCATCATCTATAAGTTTTTTATTGTCTTTCCCTTTTCTGCCATCCTCTTTTTCATCGAGCCCTTTGTCTTTCTCTTCGCCGCCATTCTTATCATCACCCCTTTCGAAAGAATTCATCGTCGAAGGACAATCAACCGTATCAGAAAAGAAGTTCTCGGCAGTCCAGACCTTACCGTCATCGGCATCACCGGCTCTTTTGGCAAAACTTCGGTAAAAGATTTTCTTTTCACTATTCTCTCCGGTTATCAAGAAACCCTCAAAACTCCGGAAAGTTACAATACCATTTTTGGCATTGCTAAGGTTGTCGATTTTGAATTACTCAAAAGAACCAAGTTTTTTATTTGCGAAATGGGAGCGTATATTTGTGGAGAAATTGCCGAAATATGTCGCATGGTACCTCCCAAGTATGCTATTCTGACCGCCATTGGTACTCAGCATCTCGAACGGTTCAAGAATATTGGCAACACCACCCTAGCCAAATTCGAATTAATAGATGCCGTCAACCCCTCCAATGCCTTAGTCAACCTGGATAACACCAACATTGCCAGTTGGATTACTCTGCCCCGATACAAGAATGTCAAGACCTATTCTCTTACCAACTCTCAAGCGGATTATTACGTTAGTGGTTACTCTCTTTCTTTCCAAGGTCTAAGGTTCACCCTAGTTCACAAAGATAAATCCTACTCCTACTCCTCATCTCTTTTTGGTACCAGCAATCTTTACAATCTCACCGCCGCTATTTCGATGGCCATGATGCTCAAAGTTCCGAACAACATTATTTCCCAACAAGTGACCAAAATTTCTTCATCTCCCCACCGCTTGGAGCTCAAGAAAATTAATAAGGCCACTCTCATCGACAACGCTTTCTCCAGTAACGAAGAAGGTTTGACTTCTTTGATCCATGATCTCTCCAAACTGCCAGGGAAAAAAGTCCTCATCACTCCCGGCATTGTCGAGCTTGGTCTTAGAACTGTTGAAGTCCATCAAAGAATCGGCAAACTCGCCTCCGGCGTTTTCGATAAATTCATTCTCGTCGGCAAATCCCTCCGTACTCTCAGTTTCGAACAAGGCCTTTTATCCTCCCCTGTAGGGGCGGACCCCCGTGTCCGCCCGATACGCGGCAATCCAGCCCAAGAACCTGTCATTCCCGACCTGATCGGGAATCCATCTGGTAACATCCACGTCTCCTATATCCCCAACCCCACAAACCTCTGGCCCTTGATTGACGAACTATCCAAGGAATTCGATTGGATACTACTCGAAAACGACCTCCCCGACATTTTCTAATTTAAACCACTATCTGTCATTCCGGACTTGATCCGGAATCCATCAAAAAAACTCCAATGTCATAGCGAGGTACCCCGCGGCAATCCTGTATTGAAAACTCTCACCATCACATTTCTGATCTCATTGATGAGCTATCAGGAAAAATTGCTGAGCTACTTTCCACTCCTTTTGTGTTGTTTTGCAAGAATTCTTAATTCTCTGTTTCTTTGTTTTTTGCTTGCAGCTACATTTTTAGTAGTAAAGCGATCCATTAATATTTTAGCTTCTTCAGCATAGTTTATATCTTTGATTGACGGAATTCTGTATGACATTACCGTATGGCCGTTTGCCTGAGTAACAGAAAAATCTCCCAATCCTATGATATCCATACCTATTAACATTTCAGGTTCTCCAACTAAATCTGGAGTCTCAAAAGCTACGATGTCGGTTACACACACACCATTAGGTAGAAAAATGTCAACATAATAAACATTTGCTATAACTTCTCCACTAATACCTGCGACTTTCCTTTTAGAAAAAGGCAATATTCCTAAATCACCTACAACCTTACTAGTAATAACACAATTAGTTGCTCCAGTATCCCAAATTGCTTTATATCTATGCGAATGGACTTTGCGTAAATTTGTAGTAGGTATAGCTATTCCCACCTCATTCACTAGTGTATTAGCCTTACCTGAAAAAGTTGTAGTCAATGCCTGAAATTCCTTGATTGCCACCTTTAGTTAAAGATGGCTCTGGTATGAAAAACAGCGACATCTTCTTTCTTCTCAGACAGACATTGCTGTATAAGGAAGGTACCCAAGGAATATTGAGAAATTGCAACATCATATGCCTCTTTTTCAGTATTGTAGGCACCTTTGACCTCTGAATCCTTTATAATTATGTGCTTATTGGGATATTTTTTTACAAGGATATCCCGATTTTTTTCAAAATATTTATATTGGTCATTCAATAAGTCAGACATAGCTGAATTATACCATCCAAGCAAACAGTTGATGGAATTGGGGAAAATATGCAAAATATCCGCTTTTATCTCCCGCTATCAGATAACTATAAGATAATCCACTTTTAAACCTTTCCGCCCTTCAACCCCAGGTTTGCGAACCCGGCCAAGATATTACTTTCAAACCAAGGCAAGGTTAACTAGTCTAGTCACCAGTTCCTCAAAGCTAAACCCACTGGCTGCCCAGAGATAAAAGGCGAGCGATCCCGGCATGGTATTTATTTCGTTAAAATAAATCTTGCCGGACTTCGAAACCATATAGTCAACTCTCGCAATTCCCTTTCCACCAATAGCTCGAAAATAAGCCTTGGTAAACTTCTCAATTTTTCTAATTAATTCTGGTTTCACGTCGGCAGGAATAAGTCTCTTGGCACCAGCCATACCTTTTTGTTTTACCTGACCTTCATATTTATCAGAAAAAGATAATACTTGACTGCTGGCCACAGGGTGCTCCGTCATCGATACTTCATAGGGCCCATTTCCCATGATTGAAATATTCACTTCTACAAAATCACTGAGAGCTTCTTCAATTATTACCCTTCGATCATAGCAAAAGGCCACTTCCAAAGCGTCGTCCAGACCTTTTTCTTTCTCCACTCGCGATAGACCTATACTAGACCCTAGCCCTATAGGCTTCACCATCACTGGATATTTAATCTCTTTTCTTTCCGTAGCCGTCATTTTTTCTCCTTTTATTACCAGTCTGTCAGCCAAGACATCAATCCCTATCGACTTGGCGATTATCTTAGCCAAATATTTATCAATCTTCACCGCACTTGCCGTCACCCCACAACCCACGTAAGGAATACCAGACATCTCAAACAATCCTTGCAGAGTTCCATCCTCTCCGCCCCGTCCATGAACCACAGGGAAAATGACATCGGGCTGCTTCTCAGTCATGCCAAAATTCCACAAACCCTTTTGAAGTACTCCTCGTTCCGCTTCAGGTGAAAGAATGATTTCTTTGGCTCCACTGAGGAGCTTCTTATTGTTTTGGTACGACTTGGAATCCAAGAATTTGTCATCCCCTAAATACCAGCTCCCATTCTTACTGATATAAACCGGCATCACTTCAAAGCCTGCCTTTTTCAGAGCGTGCATCACTTGCCAAGCCGTCACCACCGCCACATCATGCTCCGGGCTCACTCCACCATATACCACCATCACTTTTTTTGGAATCATTGTTTCATTTTAATACACTAATACTCCTCTGCCGGCAAAGAATCTTTTAAAATCTTTTTCGGCTATTTCATAGTTTTCTTGGGACTCACCGTATAAACCCGAAGGATTATGCAAAATCAGGGTTCTTTTTTCTTCATCAAATCCAGTAATCAACACCAAGTGCCCCCCTTTGTACTTGGGA
>LCIE01000026.1 GCA_001000865.1 Candidatus Collierbacteria bacterium GW2011_GWC2_44_18
TGTCGCCATGATATTCCACCTCCTTTCTGTGTATTTAAGCTCAATTTGTTAATGGGCTATTTTACCGAAGGTGGTGCATTTCGTTTTAGAACTAAGGTGCCGTCTGCGGCCGAACGCCAAAGGAGTTAAGCAGTTTGAGATCAGCGATAGTTCTTTAAGGCTTAAGGTTCAAAAGTGGGACCGTTGTCCCGAGCACCAACAAACTGTGTCTCTAGAAGATATCTAAAGGAGAAAAAATGGCTACTACCAAGAAACCTGTTGTTCCTTCCCATTTGCCCGATGCTTTGATTCCCGAGTGGCAGAAGCTGGCCGACAAGGCCAATGATGCCGGAGTTGTAGAGATTGATGACCCCACAGCAGAAGATCAGGCCCGTTTGGATGCGCTCTTTGGCGTGTCCGGTGTCCAGATTGTGTCCGATAACTTTGTCTCGGACGCCGGCGGTGGTGCGCGGGTGCGCAAGGTCGTTGTGAAGGTTGAAAGTGAAGAAGACTCAGATGGTGGCGCTAGCCCTTCGGTCGTGTCCGCTGCCCGCAGCCAAACCTTTGCCTAGTTGTTACGTTTTTTGCCCCTCCATTCTGGAGGGGCTTTTCTATTGATCTATCGGTGCATTAGACGCAGGAAAGACAAAAATATAACCCCGCTTTTGGCGGGGTTTTGGTTATCTGACGATGGTCACACTTTTTTTGGGAGTATGATCGGTTTTCTTGATTCGATTGGCTTCTTCGCCAGAGCGTTCTGGTCTGGTTTTTCCTGGCCAATTTGGAGGGATAAGATTGTTTGGGTGGTAGGGTAGCAGGCTGAACACTTCAAGATTGGTAGAGTTTAGAGGGGTATAAGACCTGACTGTATGTGATTCATGGATGGTGGAGTACGCCATGAGCCAGAGTGCGTCGGGGTTGAAATAGATCTCAACGAAGCCACGATGTCTGTAATCAAGTTCTCTATCTGTTTCAACCACACATCCTGTATCCTTTTTAGCCATTAAAACTGGGCGAGATAATCTTCGACCAGTGGTAAAAATAAGAGTCTCGTGACGAACGTCTTGGATGTGAATGTTTTTGAAACGAGCGTTCACCTCATGACCTTTTGGTTTGATAAAGATGTTCCGGCATGATCTAGCGTACTTAATAAAACGGTCGTTGACGGTGTCGGTTTTGTTCAGAGGAAGGGAAATCACCACCGTAAGACGCCGTTGATTCTTGGTGGCTAAATCCAACAATTCATTTAGTTGCGACTCGTTGTTCGGTCGATAATTGGTAAAAACGGTGACACGATGCCTCTTGTGACCATGACTATTATTCCTCATTCGACGATCCAAGAATTTTGTTTGCCTTAGTATTAGCTTGACGATCTTGACGAGTTGGGGATGATCTGAAGGATCACTAGTATTTCCAAGTCGGAGTCTGTCTTTGGCTAGAGTATTTAAGAAACTTTTGAGATGGAACAAGCGCTGGAGTGATTGATATGAAAAGTACCGTGACGGAAGAGAAGAATCCGCTAAACATGTATGGCAGCCACGACCACAACCGGTGACCAAATCAATTTTTCTGATTGATCGGGTAAGGATTTTGTTGCCAAGTAGCGGTAATATCACCCTTACGGCATCTACCTGACCCTCTTGAAGAAAAGTTTCCAGACTGAGACGGTTTGGTGGAGGGTTGAGGGTGGGAACGGCGTACCAGCCATCGATGTCCTTTCGACACAGGTGGAGCTTCCTAATTACTCGCTTGACCTCCGGAGGAGGTAGGGCGGTATTTTGACGTTTTTGGGCCATTACGACCTCCTTCTGGATGTTAATGTAAAACTATGGGATGGATTATACTACTTTTGGGGTGTCGATGCCCAGAGTCGAACTGGGGACCTTCTCGTTAGGAGTGAGATGCTCTATCCGTCTGAGCTACATCGACATACGGTTATTTTAACTTATCTTTATGGATCCAGGAGGGGATGGATTGCCGTGGGGAGTTCGGGCGGACGCGGGGGTCCGCCCCTACACGCAATGACGGGTGGAGGGAGATCTCTCCACTCGTTACACTCGGTCGAGATGACGGGGGGGTGGAGTAAAATACGGGCATGAAGAAAGAGTATGACCTGATATATGAGTTGGGACGAGGTAACTGGATCGATGCCGTCGTCGGAGAGGCCGTGGTTCTGGGCTCATATCTTAAGGATTTGGAGCTGGTGGCCAAAGGAATCGATCTAGCGGAAATGGTACGAGCCATAAAATATGATAACGACTGCTTTTATCAAGTAGGAGCGAAAGCCAAACAACTAGAGTCGGAGTTGGTAAAATTTAAACAGACGGAAGCTCGAACGGTTTGTATCGATGAGATTTGTTTATGGTCCGAAGAATTTGGAAAAGTGGATGACGAATGGGAGTTTGATTTCATTTTGGCCGAAAAACGTTATGAAATACGGATGATGTTGCCGACATACAGAGAAAAAGTCAAATTGAACGACCTGACAAAAGCGATGGCCGAGTCAGCGATAATGAGGATGTTAACAGATAATGAGGCAAAAACTCTTACCCATGAAGTGGTGAGAAAAGTCTTTAGTGATCAAGAATATATCACTACTGTTTACTACGACGGTGACCGACTGGTAAGAAGAACGATCGACCACCAACACGATCCGGCTGACAAATCGGGAAGAGGGCGTTTGGATATTTTTTACTTTGATGATTTTGAAACGGCTATAAAGGCGTGGAAAGTAGTGCGGGAAGTAGCTACATCAGGTCAATGATAGGGATAAAATCGAAAATAGTATAATTGGTGGATGACAAAAGAGAGTGGATGGCCATTATTAGAGCAAATTAGAAGAGCGTTTAAGCAACCGGAAAAGGAGTCTACTGGATGGTCTTACCATGAAAATCAGCAAAAAGATGTCGAATACTCCGGTGAACAAGGAGAAAACTTCAGAGAGGAGTGCGAAGCAAGTTATGGTGGATTTAAGTATAAATTAACGATTAAGCATATTTCTATACTTGCAGGCGCAGATAAGGGGATAAAAAGAGACTTTTTGCTGTTGCAAGTGTGGAGTGATAACCTGTCCGAAACTGAAGGCAGACCAGCCGAGTCGGAGTACTTGGTAGATTTGTTAGCAGATGGAGATCCAAGGACTTCTGATCTAAAATTTCAAGACAGGATGATAGCGAGTAGATATCCTCAATTAGATGGATCAGAGCTGACTTTAGGAAAAAAAGATTACGGTTTACCTCCAGAATATGGATTCAAAATCGAGTTGTTGGACATGGAAATTAACGATAAGAGACAGGTTGAAAGGTTGGAATACAAAGTGACTCCGATGACCAGCGCAAAGTTTAGAAAAGCTGTTGACAATCGACTCTAATCACTTCAGATCGAAAGTAATGAGATTAAAAGTTTCCGGCTTTTGATTGATGTTGGTCAGAAGGACAAGTTTGCTACCGTCCGGTGAAGTGGCCACGAAGCCATCTAGAGGTTGAACGTAGGTGATATTGACCACATTGAGTCCATCAAAGTCGACAAGATTCACTCCTTCCTGGTTGGTGACTATTAGCTGGCGGCTATTTGAGTACCAGGTAAGGTTGGTGGTCAGACGACTTTCGGTCTGAGCTTTTAGCTGGCGGATGAGAGAAAGACTGGCGGAAGGAGTAGCGGAAACGGAAACAATAAGATCTTTGGAAAAATCAGAGGACTTACTAGCAAAAGGAAGAAAGTAGTTGGTGCCTTCTTTTAGATCAAATAAGTAGGTTTTATCTTTGATGATGTTTCTAGATTCTGGGGTAGAGTTGATATTGGGTAAAGTTTTGGCTATCTCGTTTTCCGGTAGGGAGGTATCTGCCGTTGGAGTATAGAAAACCTTTTCTTTATCCGGTGAAAAGTAAACATTAACCGAATTTTTGGTCAGGATTTCGACCATATATTTTGGGAAAAGATTTATGGTGGGCAAATTGAGCTTGGCGAATTGATCCTGCCACTCGCTTATTATTAGAGGGAGTCGGAGGGTAACATCGGACATAGTCCTTAGATTCATCCCTTTAGTGGAAAGCAAGTAAGCTGAGGATATTTTCTCAGATGATTTTGAAGTTTTAGTGGCTGGGGTCTTGTCTATGAAGACGGTTAGTATTTGAGAGCTGTCCGGTGACCAGATGAGTAAGGCCTGGGAAAAATCCCTAGGGGAGTTTTCGGCGATTTGAATATTGGAAGAGCCCAGAAGATTGCCGGAGAGTGAGTGAATATGGAGGCCGTTGGTTATTCCTTGAGGTGAATCTTTTAGGACATAGGCTATTTTGGTGCCATCAGTGTTTAGGGTTGCATTTCTCACTTGGTAAAACGTGAGGGGGGAAGTGGCAGTAATTATAGGGAAGAGGCGGGCATCACTAGCTGTGACTAACTCGTCCTTGATCGGGAGAGTCTTGATCCAGGGATGGAAGCCATCCTTTTCAATCTTGACGGTGTATGTTCCCGGCAGAAGATAGAGCTTGTCGTCGGTAACGGTGGTAAGCTTGTCGTTTATGATGACTCTCGCTGACTTTGGATATGAGGATACGCTTAAGAGCCCTGTGCCACTGAGGGACCGGTTTTGCAGATTGGGACGATAGCCCTTAGCGAATTTAATAGCTACAAACGTGCCCACAATGAGAAAAAGAATGATGAAGAGATTAACGGTTAGGCGGCGTCCTTTAGGGTTCTTGGAGGGAGTTCTGTTCACAAACGTATTATACCAATTCTCGATTAATTTCGAGTGAATCCAGTATGGAGGGGTGAGTATGTGACATCTAATGTTATAGTTTGATAGATTATGTTTGATTAGAATTGCTGGTAGAATTCTCTCAAATGGGATTTTCATTTTATAAAAAAATTGCGATTGATTTGGGAACGGCCAATAGTCTGGTGTATGTGGTGGGTGAAGGGGTAGTGCTGGAAGAACCTACAGTAGTCGCAGTGTCTCTAAATGATGGCAAAGTACTGGCGGTAGGACACGAAGCTCAAAAAATGCTGGGACGAACCCCAGGAAACATCAAAGCCAGTAAACCAATGCGTGATGGGGTGATCGCTGACTATGCGGTGACCGAGGCGATGTTGAAATACTTCTTACGTAAAGTGGGTGCATATGGTCTGATGAAGCCGGAGGTGATGATCTGTGTGCCGGCGGGAGTAACTCAGGTAGAGCGGCGGGCAGTCCTGGGTGCTGCGATGGAAGCGGGGGCGCGAAATGCTTATTTAATAGAAGAACCTTTGGCGGCGGCGATTGGGGCTGGAGTACCTATCTCTGAACCCTCTGGAAATATGGTTTTGGATATGGGTGGTGGAGCATCGGAAGCCGCTGTAATATCCCTAGGAGGGGTAGTGACATTTAAAAGTGTTAGGGTAGCAGGAAACAGAATTGACGAGGCGATTTCTAAGTACGTAAGAAGAAAACATAATTTGGTAATTGGGGAGACTACGGCCGAATCGATAAAGATTAAGATTGGGTCGGCCATGCCATCCTCTAAAGAAGAGGCGATGGAGGTAACCGGTCGGGATAGTATTACCGGTTTGCCGAAGCAAATTCATTTATCCTCGGTAGAAGTTTTTGAAGCCATGAGAGAACCTCTAGGAAAAATTGTTCAAATGCTTAAAACGGTGATGGAGGAGGTTCCTCCGGAGTTATCATCAGATATTATCGACAAAGGAATAGTAATGACAGGGGGGACGGCACAGTTAAAAAGTTTTGATAGATTGATCACCCAAGAAACAGGTGTACCCGCCTTTGTAGCGGAGGATCCACTTAGGTGTGTAATAAAAGGTATTGGGATAGCAATTGAGAATTTAGATGTTTACGCTAGAAGTATTATGAAGTAGTGTATAAGGTTCCTTTGTATCAAGTAATAGAGATACGTTTATCAGATGGTTAATGTGACTGCTATTTAAGCTATTTAGTTCAAAATCGCCTTTTTCTCATGATTTTTATAAGGTAGTGATTGAAGTCAATTCTTAGTAAAGAGTTTAGATTATATTTACCTAAATAACTGAGGAAAATATTTGGTAAGAAAGTCTCTAAGGAGGAGTCAGTTATTAGCTTATCGGAGAATATGATGACAGTTTTTGGTTTCCATGATTGGGTCAGTAGATGAGATGGGAAGAATAAGCTGAAATAAATATCGCAACCTTTAACTATTAAACGGCTAGTACGTTGAATGGAGCGATTTCTCTTCACAGTGCTGCTAATACCCTCTATGGTATACGTGGTAGTTTAAATATTTTTCTTTGTATACGCTATGGTGGTATGGTATGCGAACAGGTAGTTTGGGTAATATTGATGGGGGGGGTTTCAGATCATTCGATCAAATTAGTGATTTCTTTTTCTCACTAGATTTGAATATATTGATATCTTTAATAGATAGTGATCTACAGCATCATTTTGGGATAATTGCCAGCCCATATGAATATTTGTTTTGGAAAAATTTATTTACGGAAGAGGAATCCCTTAATATACTACCAGTGCGTAGTAAGTCTGCATTTAATGATTGCGTGGACGTTATTAACCATTTGTGTTTTTCTGAATTTTACCCATGGAAAAAATTTCGATGCATATTATTTACAATGTGTGATATAAGTTACTTCGTACGTATGTTATTTTCACTGTCGGATCTTAGTGATGTGGTCTGATGCAGTTATGTCTTCATATTATTTTTTGTTAATTGTTTACGTTTACGACATGCTCCTCGGTCATACTATATCAATGTTCTGTATGATATAGGTTAAAATTACAGAATTCTTTGTCATCAATGCTCGTGATTAGGTGAGAATAGTGATGTAAATTGGGATATAGTTACAGGTCCATTGAAAATAGCTATGTTTATTTGCAATATATTTTGATTGGCTTTGAATTATGTATATATATGTTGTTCAATAATAGTGAAAAGGAAGGTGTCGCACCACTCTTCGTATATCCTAATAAGTTCTTTTAGGTGTTTTCCAGCGCTGATGTATATAAGTCATGCAAAACAAACCCATAGACAATGCCTTTTTTCGAAAATATTTACTGATTTTGAGGTTCTGACCTTTAACTGTTGGGGTAAACGACTTCTTCCTGGTTGGTTTCCTAATCAAAAATGTCTTAAAAGGTTCGATACACAGGTATAAAGATATAAATGAAGTGTTTGGCAGCTTAACAATGAGAGTGATATGTTTGTGCCTAAATTGGGGATTTGGTAGAATGAGGTTCCTACAGGATATCGTACTGATAGAATAATACCATGAGATCTGAAGTTTTGGGTATACCGGTTGATATCCTAAATAGAAAGGAAACTATAGCAATCATTGATGGTTGGCTGAAGAGGCCTGGTAAGAAAGCCAGACAAGTCGTTACCGCATACAGCGAATTCTTCGTTACGGCCCAAAGTGACATTGTTTTTAGGGACGTTATGCGAAAAGCCGATTTGGTAACTCCCGATGGGGTTTCGGTATTGGCGGCGGTGGAGTATCTGAAAAGAACTCAAACTAAGGGTGGTTTTTTTATTCTTAAGTGTTTTGCGGAAGGACTCAATGTTGGAAGGAAGATATTGTCGAGCCGAATAGGAGAGACTGTAACTGGGGTTAGATTGTTTGAAGAGCTAAATGCTTTGGCCGAAAGGCGTGGTTGGAAGGTTTTCTTACTTGGCGGATGGGGAGACGTGGGTTCACGAACCGCCACAATGCTTCTAGAACGGTTTCCAAGACTGAGGGTGATGTTTGACGCTGGTGAAAATCGCGTTGGCACCGATAGGGCTGCGGATGACCGGGTGACAAAAAAAATAAACGCTTGGAAACCGGACATTCTATTCGTTCAGTACAATCCGGTGAAACAGGAAAAGTGGATTGCCTCCCATTTGTCGCGCTTAAAAGTTGGAATGGCGATGGGGGTGGGGGGCACCTTCAACGAATTCTTAGGGGAGTTTAAGAAGGCTCCGGTGTGGATGGAAAAATCAGGTTTGAAGTGGCTATGGCGGGTGATCGTGGAACCTCAAAGATTCGGAAGAATTTTTCGAGGAGTAATTGTCTTCCCATGGATGGTGTTTCAGGAGAGTTTGAAGCGGAAGAATTAAGAGTTTGACTTAGCTATTGGATGTGGAGGGGTTGATGCCAAGCATCCACAGAACGGATTCTTTTTTGTAGCGACGATCACCTCGAGAGTTGATTCTGATAGCGGGGAGCTTACCTCTTTTACCCCAGCGTTTGATGGTGAGGGTTGAGACACGGAGGAGCAGGGCAACCTCGGACACGGTTAAAAGGTCGGGAAGATTATTGAGGTCTAAATTCTTTTTGATTTTTAGAGTTTGGTTTGTGTCTTGGTTGTTGTCCATTGATATACAAATTATCAGAAAGGTAGTAGATAGTCAATATGGATTATTACGATTATTGTGATAGAATTTTGCCAGCACTGCCGCAAGAACATTAAATCATTATGGAGGCCTTGAGTGATTAGAGAATTTGATGATTGTTTCAATTTGGAAAGAGTTAAACTCACCGCTGGGGAACTATCCTTAACTTCCAAACCTGGTTTGCCTGGCGAGATGGAAGCTTTTGTTGGTATTGCCTCATCTTTTTGCCAAGTGCCGTTGGAAATTGTCCATATCAAAAGCGGAGCGCAAGAATCGTTGCCTGTGTCCAAAATCGGCAAGACGAATATCCGGTATGTAGGTACGGCACCTGCGATTTTGGTAGAGCCGGATGTCCATGGAAATCTAAAAATGATTTTTACCGGTGAAGGTGTGGTGGAGGTAATATTTAACTCCGAAAAAGTGAGAGCTCATGGCCGAAATCGTGGAGCCCACGGCCAGAAGAAGATTTATATCGTGAAATAAAATTGATTGCCCCGCCATTCGGCGGGGCATTTTAATGCCTGGTGTCATGCGTAAATAACAAAAACCCGCTCTTAAGAGCGGGTTTTTGGTTTGTGGAGAATGAAAATTGACAGTTGCGGTCAGGCACGGGGGCCTGCCCCTACAAGTTTATTTCAATTCGACTTTGGCACCAGCCTCTTCGAGTTTCTTCTTGGCGGCTTCGGCGTCTTCTTTCTTGGCACCTTCGAGGATGGTGGCAGGGGCTTTTTCTACCAAGTTCTTGGCTTCGACCAAACCTAAATCGGTTTTGATCTCGCGGACGGCTTTGATAACAGCAATCTTATTGGCGCCTGCGTCGGTGACGACGACGTCAAATTCGGTCTTTTCTTCAGCAGGAGCGGCTACTGGCGCGCCAGCCTGCGCTAAAGCTACGGCCGGTGAAGCAGAGACACCGAATTTTTCCTCTAAAGCTTTGACCAGCTCAGCAACTTCCAAGACGGAGAGCTCGCTTACTTGATCAACGAGTTTTGTGAGTTTCTCGGACATGTTTTTTTGTTTAATTTAATAATTGCTAATTTGATTTGGTCGATTGTGTTGCGGGCAGGCGCGGGGGCCTGCCCCTACGAAATTATGCGGATAACTTGTTACGTAATGCTTCGAGGCCATAGACGAAGTTTTGCATAGGAGCTTGAAGCTGTCTGACCAAAGCCTGAGCGGGTGCTTGAAGCTGCGCCAAGAGGGAGGCCAGAAGTTGTTCGCGGCTGGGGAGCTTGGAGAGAGCCGCGATCTCGGCAAAGGTGATGATCTTATCGTCCATGACTCCGGTTTTGATCTTGAGATTTTCGTGATCCTCGGAGAACTTGGATACGATCTTGGCGGCGGAAACTGCATCGGGACTAAAAAGCACTGCGGTAGGTCCTTCAAGGAAGGAGCCGAGATCTTTGGCTAGCTCTTTGGACTTTTCTTCGAGGGCAAGACGCATAAGGTTATTCTTGGTGACCAGAAACTTGCCTCCCGACTTGTCGGCTTCGTTACGGAGCATATTTTGCTCTTTGACGGAAAGGCCGGCGTACTCGGTAAGGATAATAGCCTTAGAGTCGTTTAAACTTTTGACGATTTCGGCGAGTTGGTGGATTTTTCTTTGGTTTGGCAT
>LCIE01000027.1 GCA_001000865.1 Candidatus Collierbacteria bacterium GW2011_GWC2_44_18
CAGTGAATCGCGATGTGTCCGAAAACAAATGATAAAAGTCCCAAAAATAATCCCCTCAAACTAATCTGAAAATCCATATTTTTTATCAGTAAATAGATTAGAGGTAGTGTGGCCGGCCACATCTCAAAAACCAACATAAACAAGTTCACTTTTTGGAAAGTGACATACCACAGTGCCGGTAAGGGTTTGGTCAATATGAGGTCTAGTTTTCCCGTCTTCACATCTTCCCCCAATTGATCCAGGTTTCGAATGCTCCACACCCAAGCCAGATAAAAATTAAACTGGCTCACCAAAGTCAGCATTAAGATTTCCGAATAGTTATATCCTGCCAAAGTTTTTATTCTACCAAATATCGCCGAGAGCAACACCAAGTACGTCAGCATGTAAGTAATTGTCGAGGCCAAACCTCCCCAGTTATTTAAGCTATACGCGAGCGACTCCTTTAAAGTAAAAAGTGTATTTGCTTTCAAGATCACCCATCTGATTTTTACTTCTTCAAATACCAATGGCTTCATATCGCCTTATTCCTTTCTTCCAAAACCAGAAACTCATTGGTAATAACAAACCAGACCAGAAGATCGAAGCCCCAAAAATCATCCACATCTCCGTATTCATTATCTTAGTTTGCATAATAATTGACAGCAAATAGGCCAAGGCAGGAAACGGCGATAACAGCAGTAAGGTTTTCGTCGTTCCCGAGAAAAATGAAATTGGAATCAAAACCCCACTAAACACTCGTATAATATGCGAGAACACATTTTGCAAATGATTTGCTTCCGGTGTCCAAAAAGAAAGACTGCCCACAAAAAGATTAAAAACAAAGCCCACCACGAAAGCCATCAAGAGACTTATTAGAAACAAAATAATTTGGAATACCGTTATCGACGGCAAAAATACAAAACCAACTGTCATCAATATTATAGTCATCAACAGCGTCACTCCGCGAGTTCCCAAAAAAGAAAAATACAAAAATAATACCGGGTTAATTGGGCGCAATAAATGAGCACTCAGCCCACCAAGCTTTACTTCTTTGTTTATAACTTTTGAATATCGCAATGACTCTGCATCCACCAGTCCCTGAACCCCATTAGCGATTAAAAAATAAGAGGTCAAGGAAGTGACACCGGAAATGCCATTCACTGTTTTACCTATGATTGACCACAAAAAAATAATCGATGCCAAGTACACAAACTTATTCAAAATTGTCAGCCACACCTCACTTCGGTAGTTTGTCACCTGTGTCAAACCATAAACTAAACTCTCCTTATAAACAGAAATTGTCACCTCTAAATTCTATCAAATTTAATCATATTCAAAAATCGTTTGGTATTCGGGTATTTTAGGGTGATTTGGAGTATAATAATCAGTCATGTCCGACACATCACCCTCAACACATTTAATCATCAAAGGAGCTCGTCAGCACAATCTTAAGAACGTTAATCTGACACTACCCAAAAACAAACTGGTCGTCTTCACCGGTGTCTCTGGTAGCGGGAAATCGAGTATGGCGCACGACACCATCTATGCCGAAGGCCAACGCCGCTACGTCGAATCTCTCTCCTCCTATGCACGACAATTTTTAGGGGTCATGGACAAGCCCGATGTAGATCAAATTGAAGGTCTTTCCCCAGCCATCCTTATCGACCAGAAGCAGGGAAGCCACAATCCCCGCAGCACCGTCGGTACCGTCACCGAGATCTATGATTATCTCCGTCTCCTGTTTGCCCGTATTGGGCACCCTCACTGTCCTCAGTGCGGTCGGGAGATTATGCCTCAAGACATTAACCAGATCTACAAAGCGGTCATCGATCTGGCCGTCGGTCACCCAAGCTATCAAAAGCAAAAGGGAGTGCGCCTGCTGATACTTGCCCCCATTGTCAAAAACCAAAAAGGTGAATTCAAAGAGCTCTTTCCCGGCTTGGTCAAGCAGGGGATAGCCGAAGTAAGGGTCGACCGCAAAATTCTCTCCACTCAATCCACCCTGTCCCTATTCAAAAACAATCGCCACAATATCGAGGCCGTTATCGACAAACTTGTAATCGGCCAGGTAGGTGGCAGTCCAGAGTATGAAAAACAAAGACTTATCGATTCCTTGGAACAATCCCTCAAAATCTCCGATGGCGAGGTCTTTGTCAGTGTGGTCGTCGATCCTTCTCTCTCCTTTCCCACGGATCCCGAGGAAATGGAGGACCATTTGTTCTCACAGAAACTCGCCTGTCCCGTTGATAATATTTCAATACCGGAAATCGAACCTCGTTATTTCTCTTTCAATGCCCCCGAGGGTGCCTGTCCGGAATGTACCGGACTAGGAACCAAGATGGTTCTAGACACCGACTCGGTAATCTCACCCTCGCTCAGTTTTCTAGAAGGCGCCGTCATTCCTCTCGCTTCACAGTTCGAATCCAAAACTTGGTTGGCAAAATTAATTCTTGAAGCCATGGAATCAGATGGCTTTCCGGGAAATAAACCCCTCTTCGATATGACAGAGGAACAGAAAAACACCCTTTTCAAAGGAACCGCCGATAAGACATTTTCTATCAAGGGCATTAACCGTCACGGCAAACATGTCGTGAGAAAAATGACTTTCGATGGACTCTCCAAAGAATTCGAAAGACGTTATGAAGAATCTAGTTCAGACTCATTTAAGGAGGAAATCTCCAAGTATTTAATCCGTAAAACCTGCCCGGTTTGTCTGGGCACTCGTCTCAAGCCGGAAGTTCTGGCAGTTCACGTAGACAACCAATCGATAAGCGAGATTACCTCCTGGTCTACGGCCAAATCCTTCTCTTTTTTCCAAGATTTATTTAAAAAGCTTACATCCACCGAACAGCAAATCAGTGAGCCAATTGTCAAGGAAATAGGGGATCGGCTTAGTTTCCTAATGTCCGTCGGACTTGACTACATTACTTTGGCTCGGGAATCTGGCACTCTTTCTGGTGGCGAACTTCAAAGAATTCGTTTGGCTAGCCAAATTGGTTCTCGACTAACCGGAATACTCTATGTTTTGGATGAACCTACCATTGGCTTACACCAGCGCGACAACGCAAAACTAATCAAAACCCTTCAAGATCTCGTCTCACTCGGTAACTCTTTGGTGGTCGTCGAACACGATCAACAAACTATGGAAAGTGCTGATCACATCGTCGAATTCGGACCCAAAGCGGGCTATTTGGGTGGAAAGATTACCTTTGAAGGTACAGTGGATGAAATGAAAACTTCTGACTGCCTTACCGGACAATATCTTTCCGGCAAGAAAACTGTTGTCGCCACAAAACTCAAAGAACCCACCGAAAGTCCGGCTTCTATTCGGCTTACCGGCTGCACTCACCACAATTTAAAAAATATTGAAGTCGATTTTCCCTTGAACAAATTTGTTGCCGTAACCGGCGTTTCCGGATCTGGAAAATCTTCACTGGTTGTCGATACTCTTTACGAAGCCCTCTCTCAGAAATTAAACCCTCAGCATCACAAAGAAGATATCAAGTTCGGCACCATCACTATCCCTGATATCGTCAGAAGAGTCTCTTTAATAGATCAAAGTCCTATTGGTAAAACACCTAGAAGTAATCCAGCCACCTATACCAAAGTCTTCGATTACATCAGACAATTATTTGCCAACACTCAAGAGGCTAGGTATCGGGGTTATGGGCAGGGTAGATTTAGTTTTAATGTCAAAGGCGGACGCTGCGAAACTTGCGAAGGAGATGGTCAGATAAAAATAGAGATGCAATTTTTAGGAGATATTTACATCACCTGTGAAACGTGTAAGGGTACTCGCTTCAATGATCCAACTCTTGAAGTAGAGTACAAGGGTAAAACTATCGCCCAAGTTCTTGATATGACTATGGACGAGGCCGGTGAATTCTTTAGAAATGTACCCGCTATCAGCAAAAAAATTGAAACTATTAAAAAAGTCGGCCTCGGCTATATCAAGCTGGGACAAAGTGCCCCCACTCTCTCTGGGGGAGAAGCTCAACGCGTTAAGTTGGCTACTGAGCTAGCCAAAACCGGTAGCGGTCACACCGTTTATATCCTCGACGAGCCCACCACCGGACTTCACTTTGAAGATCTTGGCAAACTTGTGCAAACTCTTGTCGATCTCGTAAATCAAAATAACACAGTAATCGTCATCGAACACAATCTAGACGTAATCAAAAATGCCGACTATATTATTGACATCGGACCCGAAGGCGGTGACTCGGGCGGAGAACTTATTGCCAACGGAACCCCCGCAAAAATTGCTGCCAAATTTGATACACCTACAGCTCAAGAATTAAAAAAACATAGCTTTCTAAATTGCCAAATAAATTCACTTTCCTGATATTCATTGTTCTGGGTATCTTTTTGATTATATTTCCCAAAGGTACTTTTGCCCTAGCGAAGTTTAATACGACATACCAAATTTACTATCAAATAGAGGATAGCGGCAAAACTCATGTCAAGTTTGTTATTAATCAAAAGAATAATCTTTCGGTAGTCTACGCCACTAACTTCGGCTTGAGTGTCAACGAAACCAAAATTGAAAACATCAGAGTTCTGGATGAAGGCACTTCTGTTACTCCTGACGTTATCAAAAGCTTAAACCAAACCTCGATTTCGTTCCCTTTCACCAGTAAGGTTGTCGGAAAGGATAAAAATCATACTTTCACCATCGAATACTACACTACAGATATTACTATCAAATCCGGCAATACCTGGCAAATTGATATCCCTCGTTTGGAGCCTGACGAAAACGTCACAGAACAGACTGTTTACCTTACCGTCCCCTCAGGGTTTTCGGATCCGACGTACATCGATCCAAAACCGGACATTGTGAATGGGAACGTTTATTACTTCAGCGATCAAAAAATCAGTAATAAATCAATAAGTGCAATTTTTGGCAAAACTCAATACTACAAGGGAAAACTAAGTTATCACCTTGTAAACAATGAAAAGAAATCCATCAGAACAGAGATTGCTCTTCCTCCGGATACCTCATATCAAACGGTATATTTTCAAAACATTGATCCAAAACCGGAAGAAATCGTTGGAGACCATGACGGAAATTTTCTTGCCAAGTACACACTTACACCAGGAGAAAGAAAAGATATCACCGTTGATTTAGTTGTCAAACTAGACTTCACCCCGAAACCAACCAATATTCAACCATCTGACTCCTTACTGGCAAAAAATTCAGTATGGAACTACGACAACGGGGTTTTTTCCACGGCCGAATTAAGGAATTTGAAAAGTTCTAAGTCAATTTATGACTTTGTCTCAGACAAATTGAAATATGACTACGAAAAACTGAACAGAGAAAGACCTACTAGGTCACCAGCCGCTGAATCACTGATCAATAGTCAAAGCGCCATTTGTACCGACTTTACTAACATCTTTGTAGCTCTAGCAAGAAAATCGGGTATTCCGGCCAGAGAACTGGAAGGCTTCGCCATTTCCGAAAACCCCGACCTTAAACCATTGTCATTAACTCAGGATGTTCTTCATGCTTGGCCCGAATATTTTGACAAAACCAAGAGTACATGGATTCAAATCGATCCTACTTGGGCAAACACAACCCGAGGGATCGATTACTTTAATAAATTGGACTTTAATCATATCGTATTTGTAATTCATGGTGAAAATCCTGAATATCCCGTCCCTGCTGGAGGCTACAAAAACGGCCAAAAATCCAAGGATGTTTATTTTGAACCAATCGAAAATATCAGTTTTCCCTCACCAGATTTTTCTTTGCAATTTTTAAAACAGGAAAACAATGATCTTCTAATTCAAATCACGAACAATAGCGGAGTATTGTATTACGGGAGTCTCAATACCGAAGAAAGCGAATACATAGAGAAATCCGATGCTTGGGTAAACATCTTACCGCTTTCAAATGAAACAGTCAGATTACGGATCAAAAAACAGCCATTTGCCGGAGAAATTACTTCTCAGGCTATAATTTATCTAAATGGTAAGCGTTATGAAACCGGATTTTCCTTCGGTGCGACCTCCTCTAAGGCTGTTATTTACTCCGGAATCGGAGGATTTTTGGCGATCACTGCCTTCGGTGCCCGGTATCTATATCTTCGAAGACAAAAACAAAAAACCACTCTATATCGGTAAATCGATAAATCTTAAGACCCGTTTCAGGCAACATTACGAAGGTTTCACAGAAGGAACCACCAAGGCCCTGCAGTTTATTCCCCAAACCAAGTTTGTGTATTTCAAACCCGTAAGAAATGACATTGAGGCCGTTATAACAGAAGCAAATTATATTAAGTCGTATCAGCCACGTTATAACACTATCGTTAAAGACGATCGCTCGAACCTCTATATCATCTTCACCAACCATCCTGACACCAAAATTAGGATCGTCCACGCCACTGATATAGGTAATTTAAATTTAGATGACATTAAAAAACAAGTTTATGGACCATTTACATCAGGCGCGGTCTCTCAAGGTCTCTATAAACAAATAAGAAATATCTTTGGTTTCTGTCTGTCACCCTTCAATAACCACCAAAAAGCCTGTTTTAATTACCATCTAGGCCATTGTCCTGGTGCCTGCACTGATGAAATATCCCTAGAAAAATATCATCGACATCTCGGCAGAATCAAGAAATTTCTATCGGGCAAATTTGTTATTCTCGACAAAAGTCTCCATCAAGAAATAAAGACTGCCATCAAAAATATGGAGTTTGAAAAAGCCCTGCTTGTTAAAGTTCAAATCGAAGGGTTGCATCACTGTCTTAGTACCCGCAATTCCAGTTTGCTGCTTAAACTTTCCGACGCCACTGACACCCTCCAGTTTCATGTAGTTAAAACACTAAGACACCCAAAACTTCGAAAACCACCAATTCGCATCGAATGTTACGATCTAGCCCATTTACAAGGTGAGAACTACGTTGGTTCAATGGCCGTTTTTATCAAAGGCTCCCCCAGCACGTCAGACTATCGTCATTTTCATGTCCACTTTCCCGACAGATCGGATCCCTTTGCCATGAGACAAATCATTGAGAGACGACTCAAGCACAAAGAGTGGGGGACACCAGATCTAATAATTCTCGACGGTGGTGTTCCACAACTTTCCATCGTATCTCCAATAATCCCAGAAAATATACCCGTGATTGCACTGGCAAAAAAAAGAGAGATGATCTATTATTATGACGAAAACCATAAAACAATTAGTGTTAGTTTACCGCTGGAAAATCCGGTTCTCAATCTATTCCGAAACATTCGTGACGAAGCCCATCGACTTGCTAACAGTTTCCACAAAAAACAAAGACAAAAAGACCTCATATCGTAATATACTTAAAATTAGTAATTAACATGTCTTGTCATTGCGAATCACGAAGTGCTGAAGCAATCTCCAAGTCGGGGATCGCCACGGCCGACGGCCTCACGATGACGAATCGTTTATGAAAATCTTTCTACGTCATGTCTTGATCAATTTGCTCGTTCTGTATTTTACTGATCTTTTTTACCCCGGCCTTTCTCTACCCCATGATTTTAAAACCCTCCTATCGGCCTCGGTAATATGGTTATTACTAAACAAAATCGTCAAACCGGTAATTAAACTTTTACTTTTGCCAATAAACTTAATCACTCTAAACCTTTTTTCATGGGTAATCTCACTGTTTACCCTATTTCTTCTGCAAATATTAGTTGACGGCATCAGCATTACTAGCTATGCCTTTCCTGGAGCAAACTTCAACGGATTTATTATTCCTCCCCTCTTCATTGGTGTCTTTTTTTCCTATGTCCTCACCTCAACCTTCCTAAATGCCTTCCATAGCTTCATTTTATGGTTTATTAGAAAGGACTCCGAATAGAGGCTATAATAGGACATTATGCAAGCCACACTGATCATCCAAATTGTTGTTTCTCTTATACTTATTGTTCTCGTCACCCTTCAATCCAAAGACTCTTCTTTGGGTGCCGGGTTTTCCTCAGCGACTCAATCCGGATTTCACACTAAAAGAGGCCCAGAAAAAATTATTTATCTAGCCACCATCATTTTCTCCATCGTATTCTTGGTTCTTTCTTTTCTTAATATCGCTATCTGGAAATGACCAATCCTTTTCGCGAAAGAATCTGGTTTATCAAAGGATTCTTAAACAAATACTTCACGCAAATTCTCATCAGCGTAGGCGTAACCATATTTGTTGCATTGCTTGGTAACTTTCTGCTAACAAAGATTCCAAAATCAAAGCCACATTACCGTATTGGTATTGTTGGTCAGTTCGGATCAGGGCAATTACCTCCTTATATCATTAATTTTCTAAATGCTGGATTGATTACTTTTAATTTAAACCATGAACCATTAGCTAGTCTAGCCGAAAAATGGGATATAACAGACGATGGAAAGACCTATACCTTTTACTTAAAACCAAATCTAAAGTGGTTTTCTGGAAAGATTGTTAAGGCATCGGACATAAAGATTTCAATCCCAAACATTATCGTCGAAAACATAGATCCAAATATAATTCGCTTTCGGATACCTACAAAATTTTCACCATTTCTATCTCTATTAAATATCCCTCTGTTAAATGAAAAAGGAGAAATTATTGGTCAATATGATATACATTTAAAGCAAAAATCATCGGGCGTCATCTCTCAGATAACTGTCGACGGTTATGACCACACACTAATTTTCAATGTTTATCCCACCGCAAGACTAGCTTTGTCCGCTTTTAAACTGGGACAAATTGATCTTGTCTTAAATCTTCCGTCAGAACTCCTATCAGAAGCTTCGCCTTTTGGTAAAATAGCCAAACAGGTAGATTTAAACAAAGTGGTGACCTTAATTTTCAATCAACAGGATCCCAATTTAAAAGAAAAAAATGTTCGTCAAGGCATTGCCTACTCTCTCAAAGACAAAAAATTTGACCAGACCGAAGCCCTTACTAGTATCAGCCCTATCTCATGGGCCTTCAATCCACTAGTCAAGACATATCCGTATAACCTTCAAAGGACTAAGGAACTAATTAAATCGCCCATCTCTCTTGAGTTAGCTACTACACCAGAACTTCTCTCCGTGGCCGAAAACATTAAAAATCAA
This sequence comes from Candidatus Collierbacteria bacterium GW2011_GWC2_44_18, assembly GCA_001000865.1. Lineage (GTDB taxonomy): Bacteria > Patescibacteriota > Microgenomatia > UBA1400 > MFAQ01 > UBA10133. The sequence continues at coordinate 9,041 of LCIE01000027.1, forward strand.
TTGAGCTCAGATCACGTTAACATCAACACTAAAGTAGTCACATCCATTCCTGAGCAGTTTCAACTTCTTTTAACTACATACAACATACCTTCTGATCCAGATCAATATCGAGATTGGCACTCTACCCAGGCAACAAATATTGGCCGGGGACAGGACGAAAAAATCGATAAGCTACTCGAAGACGGACGAATCACCCAAGATACCAAAGAAAGAAAAAGAATATATTTTGATTTTCAGAAAACCTTTGCTGAAGAACTTCCTGGTCTGGTTCTCTTCCACCCCTCCGTATTCAACCTCGCAAGAAAAGATGCCTATTTTAAATTAATTGATACCACAAAATAAGCGCTATGTGGGCGGGGGGGGACTCGAACCCCCATGAGTTGCCTCACAGCGTCCTGAACGCTGCGCGTCTACCATTTCGCCACCTGCCCAACAAAGTATATTTTCTCATAAAATGGTTGATATAATAATAGGCATGCCAAGCTAGCCAAGGTGGTCACGGCGCGTGTCTGAAAAACACGAAAATAAAGACGATGCGGGAATAGCTCAGTTGGCTAGAGCGCCTCCTTGCCAAGGAGGAGGTCGAGGGTTCGAATCCCTTTTCCCGCTCATTTTTTCTAATATGCCGAGGTGGCGAAATGGTAGACGCTATTACCTTGAGATACTTAAGTATACGGTATAAAATTGATTTTGTAATGAGAAAGGCATTCAATCGTGCATGGACACCAAATTTTGCTTACGCAATTGGATTGATAACCACCGACGGCAGTCTTTCCTCTGACGGAAGGCACATTGATATCTCTTCAAAAGACAAGGAACAGCTGGAGAATGTGTTAACCTGCCTTGTCCGAAACGATAAAATCTCCAAAAAAAAATCGGGAATGGGAAGAATATCCCTGAGAATTCAATTTAGTGATGTTTCATTGTATAAATTCTTATTAAAAATAGGGCTTACTCCTAACAAATCTAAAACATTGGGAGGGATAAACATTCCCAACGAATATTTTTTCGACTTCCTACGCGGTCATTTCGATGGTGATGGAACCTTTTATTCATACCAGGATCTACGGTGGAAAAATAGTTATATGTTTTATTTATGCTTCGTTTCAGCTAGCAAAAATCATATCATGTGGCTAAGGGAAAAGATAAAGGAGGCCCTCGATATTAGCGGAAGCTTGACTAAAGCAAAGTCCAATTCGGCCTATCAGCTGAAATACGCAAAAAAGGAGGCGATAGAGTTAATCGAGAAGCTGTATTATAATCATCATGTTGTTTGCCTCTCAAGGAAACGAACAAAAATTACTGATATTTTGAATGCGATCGAGGATATGCATGCGCGGGTGCTGTAATGGTAGCCAGGCTAGCTTGAGGTGCTAGTGCCCGTAAGGGCGTGGAGGTTCAAGTCCTCTCCCGCGCACAATTCACAATGGACTCTTAGCTCAGTTGGTTAGAGCGCCTCGTTTACATCGAGGAGGTCGCAGGTTCGATTCCTGCAGGGTCCACAAATGTTCTGGCCTTGTGCCAGGACTTTTGTGTATCCAGACCAATGGAATCGAAAGTCGGAGCCAAACCCATAACGGTTTTGGCGAGACGGGTCCTGAGGAACTTCAGCAGAAGCTACCGAAGACTTCGTCTTTACTCCCCGCCCACCCTTTTTACAAAAAAGTCATATAATATCAGCTGAAAGTAAATTTACAATCCGGAGGTAACTATGAAGGAAAAGTTTAAATCAGTTGTTGACTGGCTTAAAATAGTGCTCATATTTCTTCTTGTTGTCAGCGGTTGCGGTTTCAGTTCGTACTTTGTCTGGCAGGCAATGGGAACAACTATTCAACAGATCATCTTGGGAACCCTGGCTGTTGGCGTTGTCTGGAACTGTATTGTTCCCTTCATTGCACTCATCGCACTGATTCTGGTCATCCTCTGTGCTGTATTTATAGTCGATTGGCTGCAATCTCTCTAACTTTATTTAGCTCCGGTTTTGTCCGGAGCTATTTTGTCGGCGTATAATTAATATTCCATGCCTTTGAAACAAGACGACTTCGAAACATATCTAGTCTCAGAGTACTTCAAACACGGATCAATCAATAAAGTATTTTCGGCTCACCACTACAATCTTCCAATCTCTTTTGCCGGCTTCACCCGTGTACTTACCAAATACCATGTAGTCAAGTCAGCCGGTCCCAATAGCAACCTTTCGGAATCACTCCACATCCTAAGCAAGATAGTAGATTATAAAATTCCTCTTGAACGAATCTACCATCAATTTGCACCTAAAACTATTCAAGTATCGACCAATACTCTCCATCGTATCCTGCACTACACCCGTCTAGGTCTGACTCGACGCCAAGGAGCCGCACTTGTAATAAACCCAAAAGAATCTGTTGAACGTTATTTGCTAGGAAATGACCTCAGTTTGTCAAACCCCTCTCTGGGTCGAAAAGGGGATCTTTCATTACCCATGGGTCATTCGAAAATCGGCGAAAACCCCCGTGAGTCAATTCTCCGAGTTCTTCAGCAAGAAGTCTTCACCAACCTGGTACTGGAAGACCGCTTTCCATTCCATCTCATTCCTGTCCACCCCAAGCCACTAATGTATATCAACATTGCCGACATTCGAGTATCGGTCTACCACATAGAACTTGATAAAGAACTTAACTTTAGTAGTTTTAAACTTTCTAATTTACGCTTCAAAAAATTAAATGACATCTCTGCCCTAAAAACTCGTCCCGGAATACTAGAAATCATTCAAAACTACGAAAAACTTTCACTACAGCCAGAACCATCCACTACCCCTGAATTCAACTCGAATCTCAATTCAAACATCTTCGCCCTAGCAGAGATACACTCTTCTGGCTAAGCCCACAGCTTCGATGTAAAATATACCAGTAATTGCCGAGTCGTCTAGTGGTAGGACGCCTCCCTTTGAAGGAGGATATCCTAGGTTCGAATCCTAGCTCGGCAACAAAATCTTTCCTTAATGGGAAGATTTTGTTGC
>LCIE01000028.1 GCA_001000865.1 Candidatus Collierbacteria bacterium GW2011_GWC2_44_18
GAACGGAGAACAGATTCACTACAAGTTTCGGGATTATATACAAATGTGTACGGAACATAATAGATACCTCTCTAAAACCTACTTTATCGAGATACGTCGCAAAAGTGTTATTGTGCGACGTATTAGAAATGATTCTTCTCCACCACTCTGATTCCCTAAAATAGGGAAGAGCTGGAAAGTATTCCCGGCTCCTTTCACACTTTTACACTAACCACCACTCCGTCGAAAATAACCAGTTACTATTAATTCATTCTTTCATCCTTGCTCCCGGCCTACGTCGCCTCCCTCGTTTGCCGTACTACGATAACTGTATCAATCACTATCACCTAGCAGTTATCCACAATGTCTGACAATTTTCGTGAAAACTATCGTCATTCGTGAAAACTATTATAGGACTTAAAACATTATGGGTTTATTATAGGTCCTATAGTTATAGGCACTCTCCCCTTCCTTGAAGCGGTCGCAATTATTCTTGTGTCACGGTGACACTGTGTCACTTTCCTCAGCCCACCCACGAAGTCGTCAAGAAACCGATGACAAATATTATTATTACTGTGATGCCGTACTCCAATAGGCTCTCTAGATATACCCTACTGGACAATCTTTGTTCCAATATACCCAATAAGGCATAGAGAATCGAAGTTAACATTAATCCACCCATAAATGGTTTGATTGGCCAAAAAGAAAGTGCTATTCCGCACATCGCAGTCACCCAACTTACTACCAGTGAATATCTCCCGGCATCGTGAAGGATGTCTCCCTTAAGATCAACACTCCAAAAGCTTGGAAAAGACAAAGTCAGTGAAACGACAAATACTATAATAGCGACCCACCAAAAAGGTAGTTTCAAACTAAGAGCAACTGTGTAGAAAAACAGTGAAGCTACCAAAGTTAAGATAAAATTTACCGATCTAGCAGCCCGAAAAAGCTGGATTGTTCGGATCGAGGCGACTGAAAAGATATTTTCAATCAGCAGTATCCCGTACATAGCCAAAGCATAGAAAATAAAGTACAAGATTCTAAATATCCCAGCTAACAACATCGAAGTTTCCAGCTGAAAAGTTTTTCCAAACATACTGGGAATGGCCGTGGGTAGAAAATTGGCAAATAGACCACAGCCCAATGTAAACATAACCGGCAATACCATCAGGGTGAGCCACTCAACACCCTTTAGATCGTCAAACAAGACCCATACCGACAAAATGTATGAGAGTCCCGAAACGGCCAGATAGAAACCGAAACGGTAATCAACGGGAGCCGTGGTAGTTAGCCATAAAGCCACCGAGATGAAACCGCTGACCAATATAAACCTTGTTCTTTTTGACATATTATGTCAAGTTACTCCATACTTCAATAACATCATCTAAATCCGAAAGTAGATCGAGAAGTTTTGTCACCTGTTTTCTGTCGGCGTCTGATAGATCAACTGTGGGTAAAGGGGAAATAAACTTCATATATGAAACCGAGCCCTGTCCTCCGAGTTTTGCACCGTGTTTATCTAAAATAATCTTTACTTCACCGGCAGTTCTGTTTCTGTTGTCGGTAACGACTGTAATTATGATTCCCACCCCAAACGGGCCGTATGCCTCGTAAACAATCTCCTCTGCAATCACACCAGCACCAATACCCAAAGCCTTGTCGATGGCTCGCTTAATATTGTCCATGGGCATGTTGACTGCTCTAGCTTCCTCCACACACGCTCTCAGGTAGGGATTCGCCTCAACATCACCAGTACCGCCTTTTTTAACCGCTATATGGATCTTTTTAGCAATTTTAGTGAAAACAGAGCTCCTTTTGCTGTCCTCAATCGCCTTTTGGTGCTTTATCGTAGACCATTTTGAATGCCCTGACATGGTTAAATTCTAACACAGCTCACTCCTTTTATCCCTAAGTTATTGTATTATGGGACTTTACGTGGTACTATACACATGTCGCAAATTTACATAATCTGATAAAAGGAGCTCCCCATGTTTGGACCGCCTGATAATAGTTGGTATTACGAAATCGTCAGTTATATTGATAGTGTCATTCTCAATCTGACCGGAGAGAAGCGCGAAGGTACTGTCGGCCTTCCTTACCAGCCAAGTGAGGATACGCGCAAAGCTGTGTCTAGTCACTTTGCCGCACAGTTCGTCGAGGTAACATTTGAAAGGGTGCCGGACTTTGGATACAACGCAAAGGTTATTAAGAGAATTGTTTAAAGAAGTGAATCTATTGCCCGGTCTAAACACCGGGCTTATTATTGGCAAAATCTCGACATTTTCGGCCTCCCCCGTTAAATGGTCTTATATTTACTTGACAAGGGGGATTAAACTCATTATCATTTCTCAGCATGAACAATGACAACATAAACGATTTACAACAAGAGTCGATTAAATCCGCCATAGCCAAAAAATGGAACGAGGCCATCTCTCTTAATGAAAGGATACTTGAGTTAAACCCCGACGACCTACCCACCTTGAACCGCTTGGGTATTGCCTATTCCATGGAGGGTGAAAACAAAAAATCCATGGCTAGTTTTGAAAAAGTTCTTTTAGTGGATCCTCACAATCAAATAGCCAAGAACAATTTGGCCAGGCTAAAAGCCAACAAAAAACAAGGGCTGGCCAATCCCTATCTCCAAACAGTTAGTTTTATCGAAGAACCGGGTAAGTCCAAAGTCGTACCACTGGTCAGCCCAGGAGAACCAAAAGTATTTTCCACCCTCAATATCGGGGAACCGGTCGAGCTTTCACTCTCCAAACACAAAGTCAAAGTTACACGAGGAAAAGATTTTATCGGATACCTGCCAGACAATCTTTCTCATCGGCTAGTTAAACTAATCAACGCCGGCTACAAATACAAGACCGTCATGAAGTCAGTTAATGCCAAGAGCCCTCAGGTCTTTATCTTGGAAGCAAAAACGTCGAAAAGATTACGGGGAATTCCTTCCTTCCCTTTAGACGATATGGAACACCTTCCTTCACTTTCTGCCGGTGAGTCTAGCGAGACACCTCCATTGGAGATCTACGACCCACTTTTGGGAGATGAGGCTTAATCCAGAAACTACTTCAGCCAGATTTCTACACCTCTCTGTTCTACACTCACATCTAACCTCGCACGTTGTTCACAGTTCATTTGTTGAACTAGAAAACTTACCGTGACTGGATAATTTCCTCTAGCCACAAAAACACACCCTGATCCTGTTATATCCTCATTGGGATCCGTCTTTACCTCAACCACACGGAGACCTGCCGACTCCAATTGTCTTGAAACTGAAATACCCAAACCTACCAAGCCGGATAGGTTATTTATCGAGGCATCCACATTTTCCATTAAAATCGATTCAAATAGAAACCTATTTTTTGTCCACAAAGACATCACCTTGTTGAAGATCAAAAAATCCTTACCATCCGGTTCGGTAATATTATCCATCGCGCTATTAGGTATTTCCATTTCCAAGATTTTTTTGGAAGCTGCCGCCTCCGCCAAGTATTTTCTAATCAAGTATCTATCTTTAATGCTTAGATTCGTCTTTAGATTAACCTTGTGAAGACTTCCCAAAACCCCTTCGATTGATGGTTTACCTTGAATCTTAATCGTCCTCGATACAACCACCCCCATCGACAATCCAAGTGATTTTTCAAATATTTCCAACGGGTGCTTTTCCGAAACTCCATAATCCCACAGTGAGACAATCGAATACTGTGCCATAGAGTTATATATCTTAACTTTCAGTTTATCTGGAAAATCCACCCACCCGACGATATCCTCGTCAGGTCTCAATATCAACATCGAACAACCATCATCGCCCACAACAGCAAGGTTAATTCCAGACTGACTGGAAACAATACTCTCCTTGTATATTCGAAAACATATCATTACCAACAAGACCAACAAAAAAAGAAGACCTATTACCCTGCTCTGCTTGGGACTAGAAATCTCCTTCATATATTTCTTTTAAAGTTTCGTTTTGCCGGGAACGATATTTCTCTAAAGCACCTACGTCCTTACCAAACTTTTTCATGACTAGTCCCAGGTGAAGACCGCTCACAAAATGAGGAAAAATCACATACGAGGCACCTGCCTCATATAACAAGGTTGCTTGTGCCGGGCTTTCTGCGTCTACTATTGTAGGCACAACAATCCCCTTTTGCCTCAACATAGTTAGTAATGCCAAGGAGTCATCTATATCTTTAACTGTCGAGATGATCATTTTCGCTTCCGACATGTTGGTAATCTCCAAAACATCGGGGTCAGAAGCGTCGGCAACGATTGCCTTCTCTCCCCTACCCTTGAGCTTACTTACCACTTCTGGATTAAAATCGACGACCACTACATTTTCGCCATTCTTGCGGAGCGAAGATAAGATACTCCTGCCGGTTCTATCACCACCCAGTAAAATCACATGACCCTTCATCAGCCCCATTTTCCCTCTGCTGCCTACCCCACCAAACTTAAAAATACCTGGAAAGTGCTCGGACAAAAATTTATACAAAAAAGAGGCACGGTAAATAATTATGGTTGACAAAACCATGGATATCAAAGCAGCCACTGTTACAGCCGTCACTAAATCGCTCATCCAAAAGCCGGAAACCAACCCAAACGACAAGGCGATCAAGCTAAATTCTGACAGCTGCGTCATGTTGGCACTCACCGAAAAGGCCACTTTCCCAGAAAGCCCGCTCCAAAGGCAGCTTAATTCGGAAACTATAAACTTAATCACCAATGTCAAGACAACGATCCCAGAAACGAGCAACCAATCGATTTCTCCCGCTCCAATTTCCAAACCTAACAATACAAAAAATAGTGTCAGAAAAATATCCCTCAAGGTTCTAATTTTACTAACAATTTGAAAGTGACCCCAGCTGGTAGATAGTGAGATACCAGCCAATATCCCCCCAATTTCCGGAGTTAAACCAAGAACGTTGACCGAGAAAAAAACCGACAAACAAAACCACACCAGACTAATCAATACCAAGTCCTCAGATGATTTAATCACATGCTTCTCGATTTGAGATATCAAAAAGTGTCCCAATACATTGATTGTCAAAATTAGAATCACCACTTTCAAAATCAAACCCAGCAGTGACGAAAACTCAAAGCCTATACCAAAACTGGGCATCAAGACCAAAATAAATATCGCCATCAAGTCTTGAAGAAGAAGGATACCCAAACTGAGTTTCCCTCCAAAACTATTTAGGTCCTTTTTTTCGGACAAGGTTTTGACAACCACTATCGTACTACTAAATGTCAGGGTCACTGCCAACAATATGGATGATAAAAACCCCATCTTAAACAACAGACTAGAAAAGCCAAAAAAGACCAAACCAAGCAGTAAAGTTTGAATCAAAAATAGCTTAATTACTGCTTTACCGGTGTGCTTGATCTCACGGATGTTCATCTCCAAACCCACCAGGAACAACAGAAGTGTCATCCCCAGAGACCCCAACATTTTCAAAGAATCCACATCCTGGTGATTTATTAATCCCAATACGCCAAAGACGAAACCCGCCAACACCTGTCCGACAATCGAAGGTAAACCAAGATATCTAAAAATAATTCCAAAACACACGGCCACTGTAAAGACCATCATTAAGTTCACCCAAAAAACGTCCATTATTCATTCTAGCATTCTACGTCAGCGTGGATAAGAATTGTTCACAATCCATAGGCAAAGGAGCTACGACTAGGACCTTTTTTCCGTTAAATGCCACAAATTCAAGGCTGGCTGCGTGGAGAAAATGGTGTGACAATGTTTTACGATCCTCCCGAGCAAATTTTCTGTTTAGATACTTATCATCAGCAAATATCGGCCAACCAAGAAAGGAAAGGTGAACTCTTATCTGATGAGTTCTCCCGGTCTTCAGGTCTAGTTTTAGTAAGGTCAACACATCTCTCCAATGCTCATGGCCAGGAAAGACGAATCGATTTATCACGCTCCAGGCAGTCACCGCCCTCTTACCTTCATAATGAACCTGCCACTTCTCCCGATCGTACAAACTCCTCTTCAAAGGTAAAATTGTCTCTCCACTTTCCGGCTCCACTCTCCCGTGTACCAAAGCCATATAAGTCTTGGTCAGTTTTCTCTCCTTAAAAAGATTCAGGTAATACTTCAAAGATTCAGGATTTTTGGCAATTAACAAACATCCGCTGGTTTCCTTATCCAGTCTGTGACACACTCCACTCCTCTCCCAATACAAAGTACCATCCTTATCTTGAGTTCTTTCATACCACCCTTGTTCCTCCACCCAATCTTGCACTGTCAGACCCTTGATCGAGTCAGCTCTGTTTACCACCAAACCCACCGGCTTATTTATCACCAAACTGTCCTCATCCTCATACAATATCGGTATTTCCATCACCCATAAGTATATACGAGACCACACCTAACGAAATCATTACATCTGAAAGATTAAACCAAAAAGGCAAAATCGGCAAACAAAGATAATCCCACACCCCGCCCCAAATCAGTCTAGGCAATAGGTTGCCCAATCCTCCAAAAATCAAGAGTAGTAATCCCAAATTATCTCTCCCAGATTTAAACCTAAAATAGGCAAAAACAAAAACGATATAAACAATTACGGCGATTGTCGTTCCAAACCCGGACAATAGTCCAAAGGATACACCTTGATTAATCATTCCCATTCCCCTACCCCGAAAATAGCTCTGCAGAAACACATCCAAGACTACCATTGCCATCATGACAATTCCCCAACTCTTCACCCTAACTTCTTCTCTTTCTTCGTCTCGCAGTTCATACAGAACTCCGCCGTTGGATTCACTGCCAGTCTATCGGTGTCAATCATCTTACCGCAATTCGCGCAAATTCCATACTTTCCCAGCTTAATTCTGGTAAGTGTTTTGCGGATTGAGATAATCGACCTACTAATCTGCGATCTCATAGCATAGGCACGATCGTGTTCAACGTTCTCTGCCACGTCGGAGTCGACTGAGTTATCATCATCCCTATTTCCAACTATAAACGGATCTACTTTCTTAAGCTCCTTTTTAGTCTCAATTAACCTTTTTTTCTCACCTTTGAGATAAGAAATCAATGGACGTAGTACTGATATTGGAAACTTGATTTTTTTATTTTCTTCCATGTTTTAAAATTATTTTGATATCTTCTGCCACTGTCCTGCCTGACCTAATATACACCAAAATAATACCCCCGACAAACAACGCAGTGGCCCACAAGCCAACTAGTACGTTAAACTCCCCCAACATCAATCTTTCTCCTAAATGAAGTAACCCCCCACCAGAAATCGACAATCCAGTTATCAACCCTGACCTCGCCGAAGTCTTATTACTTTTATACCAACCATAAGTTCTATATTTGGATTCGGCATCCCAACCAATAATGAAAATTAGGAGATACATTATCCCCAGCAAACCATACTGCCATAAATGGACTAGATAAGATAAACCAGCATAAAAAACCGCCGTCCCAGACATGATACCTAGAGAAACAGAATCAAACCAATCTAAAGTTTTGCCCTTGACCCGCCTCACCACCAAAAAGATCCCTAAATAAATCCCGATCATGACTCCCCATCTCTCAATTCCGGGAAAATTGGAAAATAGAAATATTCTCGGCAAGTGGTTCCAGAAAGTGCTGAAGTTCAAAACTGCAAAAACTAATCGACCCACGATAAAAGCCCAAAAAGCAGACATTACCACCGCGTCCAATACATAAAATTCCTCTAAATGGGACTCCACCGACTTTTTGTAAAACACAAACGATCCCCATAGAAAAGAGACCGTCGCCAATAATCCAAAACTATAGATAGAAATATTTCCGAAAGTGTAAACAGCATCGTTCATAGTAAATAGAGTATACTAAAAAAACACATGCTTTCGATCGCTCATGGACCCACCGGTGCACTGATAGCCTCCAAAATACCCAATCCGATCATTAGTATACCTCTAGTTCTTGCTTCACACTTCCTCGAAGACCGGATTCCTCACTGGGATGTAGGTCAGGGACTCTCCAGTCAAAAAAAACGTAAACAGGCCGCTTTTTTTCAAGAATTATTCTTCGACTTCCCTATCTCGATTCTTGTGGTTTACCTGTTGTTTCAAATGGGACACCCCTTTGACTGGCGACCTTGGCTTGGTTGGTTTGTTGGTTTACTACCCGACTTTATCGAGTTCCCATATCTTTTTCTTAATCATCGCGGCACCTTGATCAGAAAGTTTGCCTCCTTCCACACCTGGTGTCACCGATCAACTCCAAATAAGTTTTGGGGGCTTCTTCCTCAGGTCTTTGTCCTGCTTATAGTGCTTCTTCTCAAATAAACATTCGTCATTGCGAGGTATTCCGTGGCAATCCATAAAAATAGGTTCCTTTTTGTTCCTCGCAATAACATCAATTCGCTCTTCCGGTATACTGCCCAGTTTCGGTATTTATCTTTATAGAGTCTCCTGGATTAATAAAAAGGGGTACCATGACAGTCAAGCCGGATGCAGTCTTGGCGGGCTTAAGGACATTGCTAACGGTATTGCCTCTGGCACCCGGTTCACTCTCGGTAATTTTCATGATCACTGATGAAGGAACTTCCACGCCCAAGATTTTTTCATCCCAAAACAGTACCCAAGCTTTTTCTCCCTCCACTAAGTAGCTGACATCATCACCTAGCACCTTCAAGGGAATCTCGAACTGATCAAAAGATACCGGATCCATAAAGTATCCTTTCTCGTCATCTTTATACAGGTACTGTAAATGTTTTTTGTCAAGCAATATGTCCTCGACCATATTACCAGAAATGAATCCCTTAGTCACAATAGCCCCATTTAAAAGGTTTTTGGCTTTCACTTTGATCGTGGCGTTTCCCCTACCCATTTTGGTGAAGTCATACTTCATTACTCTGAAAGGCTGACCTTCTTCGGTAAAAGTCACGCCTACTTTAAGCTTGTTTACATCTATCATACCTATATTTTACGCCTCAATAGGCTCTACAGGCAACCACCTTATGCACAAACTAACCTACATGATATAATATGGGTTACATCTCAAGCACGCTAAAAAGGAGCAAAAATGGGATTCACTCTCGCGCTACTGATCATTTTTGTGTTGTTTTTCTTCAGCAAAGGAATCACCACCGGGTGGATTCTCGCACTGGTAGGACTAGCCGCCCTCTTTGGCGCCGTGATCTGGGTTCACTCAAACTACGCCAAGAAAAATATCCCCCAGAAATAATGACACCTTCTCTCCCAGCCCGCTTAACCGCGGGTTTTTTGTGCCGAGAGAGGGGCTCGAACCCTCACGGCCTTGCGACCACAGGTTTTTGAGACCTGAGCGTATACCATTCCGCCATCTCGGCATCATCTCTATTTTACTACGGCTATCCCACCTACAGTAAGCCCTTAGTTCTAAAACGAAATGCACCACCTTCGGTAAAATAGCCCATTAACAAATTGAGCTTAAATACACAGAAAGGAGGTGGAATATCATGGCGAC
>LCIE01000029.1 GCA_001000865.1 Candidatus Collierbacteria bacterium GW2011_GWC2_44_18
GGTGTGCTTAATTTCATTTTAGAAACTTAGCATACTTTTTTACTTGATTCAATGGGAAAAAGGTCGAATTCTAGCAACCACTTTTTACTCTTAAGCCCCTAAGTCAAGGAGATAGTGTCCTATGATGACAAAAAACCGAGTGCGTGGTGCACTCGGTTTGAGCTTAGAAGCTACGGAACTTGACTTCCTCCGGCTTGGGGAATTCGTTGGTTTCGTCAACGTATTCATTGCAGGTATAACAGAAGTAGGTACACAGGGTTACGCCGTCTTTGTTCACCCTTGAGATGACCATGCCAACGTTATGTCCGTCGTGTTCTTTTTCGGTTGAGTCGTCAGCAGGGGTAACGCTTTTGACTTTTTGAGTCATTATTTGCCTCCAATAGATTTTTTAACTTGCTAGGATTGATCAGTCCTATAATACCATAGATGTAGCGTTTTATCAATATTTGACTGGATATGGTAAAATTATGGGGTAGTTTGTACTTGAAAAATTTGTAATTGGGCTGTGCCCAGAAGGAGAAAAGATGACGTCAAGTGTGTTTCCAACAATGATTGGAGCAAGGATGTTTGATGAGGCGGCTAACTACATTGGGACGCCTGGTGCACGCTGGTCGGCAGGAGGAGATCATCGGAATGAACAGATCGGTTTCGTGGGGATGTTGCCCCAATGGATCAATGGTCTGGAGGCTTTTGCCAAGACACCGGGAGTAACCATTGAGGCATGGGTTGCGAGAACCATGAAAGAGCTTCAAGCCAAGGTGCCGAGCGACCTTCATCTGACCCTGCGCGAGTTCAATGATCTGGCAGTGGTAGCGCGGCAGATCATTCAGACCACCTGGAGACTGAAGGGTAAGACAAGGGACAATCAGCGTGAGTTATATCGGGCTTGTGGTGGATACCTAGCCTTCAAGCTTTTGGCGCGTGAGTTGGGCTCGCATGATGCCCCAGCGATTGTTGGTTTTGATGCCGGCGAGGGATTCCAAACACCTGCTTTCAGGATTGATGTGGCTGAGGGTGGACATGTCTTCATCGCCCAACACGATCATGTCTTGACGGGATGGGCCTTCTATGAGGCGGCCGAAAGAATGTTGAAAGCCGGTAAAGAAGCCAAAATAAACAAAGAGAAAGTGGTTCCGGTCAGATCTCTTATTACACCCATGGTGGACGTTGAGATCCGAGCCGAATTGCCTTGGATGGCGGGCGTTCAGGCTCCTGGCATTCGTCTAGACTATGCCCAGATCTACGCCAACTTGAAGGTGGACGAAAATGGAAGCCGCGATGTATCAGAAATGCAAGGTGGCTTCTCTTTAGGAATCTCCGCTACTCAGCTGGACTGGGTGATCAATGGTCCAATGGTCTACTTCCGTGAAGTTGGTGATCAAATTGTGTCTCCGTATTTCCTGGGCGTGGATGCCTATCGCTAGTTTGGTTTTTAAAAGCCTTCGGGAAACCGAGGGCTTTTTTGTGGTGATATAATATAGGGTGCAAGTAAATTGACATTTTTGGAGGTCATATGGGAATGCATATGTGCGTATATTGTATCGATCCTGATGGGAAGTTAGCGAATCATCCTGAACACATTTACTCTTTTTCAAGTACCGGGGACATTATTCTGGTGTTCCCAAATGGAGACAGATTTGAGATGCCGGACATGGTACTTCACTATGTCTTTGATCACCAATGGTTGCCACCGCAAGAGTTCATTGTTGACGTGCTGACATTTGAGGCGGAATCGGTAGAGACGGAACGCTTTCAAACGAAGGGGCTTGTGGTGTCCAAACCGATCGATATGAAAATCGGCTATCTGCAAGGAGAGTTTCCAACCGGAAATGTAACAGAGGAATTTAAGGTCCGTTTGGTAAAGATTATTGAAAAAGCCGCCGCCGACTACCCTTGGATGGTGGCACCAAAGAAAAAGGAGAAATCAAATGGGATGGCATGACTGTGAGTATCTGCATACCGGTACATTAAAGTACGGTACGAAGAGCAGTGGCGACGTAACCTTGGTGTTCGCCAATGACCATGCTTGGGTGATGCCGGACATGATTCTGCACTATGTTGCGGATCACAGTTGGGCACCTCCGGTGGCATTTGTACATGACGTTATGGCCGTTGAGTGTACGGGCAGTGAAAGACGCCAGACGCGTGGTAGACCGGAGATTCGACCGGTACCCGTTGGCTACCTGTCCGGTTCTTTCCAAACCGGATCTGCGCCTGCAGGTTTCCTGGAGAAGCTTGAGGCGTTGATGAAGAAAGTGGGAAGTGATTACACTCTTACACTCGTCAAACCGAAAGCCCCTCAGGATAAAGTCTGGAGATAAACAGTTGTGTAATTGGGAGTCCTGGATAACAGGGCTCCTTTTTTGCCTGCCCGCAGATGCTTCCCGCCTTGGCGGGATGCAGGCGGGTGGTTGAAATTGGGCCTATATTGTGGTATATTCACAACCAGAAAGTAAATTCACATATTTTGGAGGCTTGTATGTCAAATGATCCTGCGATGGAATTGGCGGTAGCTGCGGGGGACAACCCCCTAGGACTATTTTCGGAATTTTCTTCAGCTATCTTGAATATGAGACTTGGTCGAATCGAAGCTCTAATCTTTAAGAAAAACAGAGCCGTGTCCGACATCGTTGAGGTGATGAGTGAAATAACGACCATTAAGAGCGAGATAAAAGTCGCCTGTGACGCCTTTCTGATCTGGAAAGGGTTACATACCGATCTTGTCCGAAAGTGGAATAATGTTGATGCGCCAGATGCCAATCGCACTGCTTCACTTAGGTGGATTGGTGCAATAATGATACATGAAAAACTGCAGCTGGTTGGGGAGAAAATGGTCAAGTTTGAAGCCGTGATCTCCACCTTGAGCCTTTAATTTTGTTTGTATGTTGTCCCGGGTTTTACAGCCCGGGCTTTTTGTGATTTGTGAGAATTGTGGGTATGCACGCAATGTCCCTACGGGAACGGTGTATCATCTTTATATATATGGATAATAAGAAACATGAAGTAGTTTATGCTTTTATTGATAGTCAGAATTTGAATTTGGGAGTGAGGAATGATATTCGGACGGCGGATGGAAAACATTTTCGGTATAAGGGTTGGAATCTGGATTTTGGTAAGTTTTACGAATATCTAAAAAGCGATTTGCATGTCGAAAAGGCTTTCATCTTTATTGGATATATGCCCGATAATCAGGAATTGTATGACGCATTGAAGCAAGATGGGTTTGAGCTAATATACAAACCTATTCTTGAAATACTTAATAAGGAAACTACGGATGTAAAAGTGAAAGGGAATATTGATGCGGAGATGGTACTGCACGCCATGATTAATTATCAGAAATATGATAAGGCGATCATTGTTTCCGGAGACGGAGATTTCTTTTGCTTAGAAGAGTACTTGGAGCAAAATGGGAAGCTCGGAAAGATAATTGTGCCAAACAAATGGAATTATTCATCGCTCATCGAGAAGTATGCGAGCTACTTTATTACCATGAGTGACCTGAGAAAAAAACTTAGCTATATACATAAAAAGAAAGGGGATGCCGTCGTTGCGGGCATTGCGCGCAATGCCCCTACGGGGACGGTGACCAATGACGGGAAAGGGCCAAAATATTTTGGGATGTAGATGAAATCCGCAAACAAAATAACGGGGAATCGAGGAGAGGACTTGGCTGTGAAATATCTGCAGAAAAAGGGTTACAAGATAGAAGAGAGGAATTTTCGTACCCGTTTTGGAGAGATAGATATTGTTTGCTGGGACGCACAGACTTTAGTATTTGTGGAAGTAAAGACAAAAATTGGGCATGATTTTGGTGAGCCGGAGGAAATGGTGGATAAAAGGAAGATGGCGCAGGTGCAGAGGATGGGAGAGGTATATGTGGAGATGAGCAACTTGATACCTGCAGGGCCAGGCCTTGCAACGGACGTTGTCCAACAAGGAGTCTCCTCGCAGGAGTACCTACAAGGAGACTCCTTTGGGGAGGGATGGATGGGGCAATGTCGGGTGGATGTGGTGGCGATAGTATTAAAGGAAAATGGGGAAGTGGAGAGTATGCGACACCATGAGGCAGTGTATTAGAGGTGGTCAACGATTTTGGTTTTGCCAAAATAACCCATTTTGAGAAGGGCTTTGTCGTTCGTGAGGAAGATATCACAATCGGCTTCGACAGCAGAATGAAGCTGAATGTTGTCTTCCAGATCTTTTGTTGGTCCGAGTAGAGCTTTATCGATTATTTTGTCGGTCAAACTAATTAAATGTAGGGTCTTCAAAATGCTGTTGGTTTCTATAGATGGGACCTTTATATGAAAGGCGTAAAAAAGTATGTGAGCAGACAAGGGAGAATAAAAAACAAAATGGTCAACGAAAGTTTTGCTAATTTCTGGATGTCTGATAGCTAAATCAGCTACCTTGTTGATATCAAGAAAAATATTGGCCATGTTTTTTCATCATTGCCTTACGATATCTTTTTTCAATCTCCTCATCACTGATAATCGGCAAATTTAATTTCCGGGAGAGTTTTTGTATATTTTCGGCGTCTTTCTGGGTGAAGGCCTTCCCCAGGTTTTTTTTGGGTGAAACCTCGCCAATGATTCTGGAACGGTGAATGAGATTTACCGATCTTCCGGAAAGAAGGGTATTTATTAACTCATTAGACTTGGTGCGAAGCTCAGTAGTAGTGATTAGATTCATGGTTTAAATGTACACTTGAATGTACATTTCGTCAAGTGCTTGGGCGTGTTAAAATGTAATTATGAAAAAAATGGAAAGATCATTCGTCCTTATTAAGCCAGATGCTCTACAAAGAGGACTGATTGGAGACATCATTAGCCGGTTTGAAAAAAAGGGATTCAAGCTTGTGGCCTTAAAAATGATCCAGATGGACGATGAGATACTGAAAAAATGGTATCACCAGTATGCAGAGGCGCCATTTTTCCCGAAAATAGCCAAGTTTATGAAGTGGACGCCAATCGTGGCCATGATCTGGGAAGGTTACAATGCGGTGGACTTGATCAGGAGAATTATTGGGACCCGTAAGGGATACGAGGCCGAGGCAGGGTCGGTCCGTGGTGACTGGGGGATGAGTGGGGGAAACAACTTGGTTCACGCCTCTGACTCTCTCGAAAATGTGCAGAGGGAAATTGGCATCGTGTTTTCGGAAAAAGAGATACATGAGTACCAAACCACAATGGACCAACTGGTATATAGCGAAGAAGAGCTTGACGGCGAGTTTCGTTAAAGGTTGCAAGCCGATTATAGGTTATGCTAGAATAGGCGGGTAGCTTGAAAATTCTATGTTTGAGGAGACAAAATGCAACTCCAGCTCAAAGATATCTTTTACGTCTATATCACCCAGCCCCCGGCCAAGTGGCCGAAAGGCAAGCGTATTTGTATTAAGGCGCTGGGGGAGGTCCGCCCTATGAATTCAGAAGAAAAGATGGGGACTTATGCAACCATCACGGCTCATCCAGGGAAAACCTACATCCTCACCCCGATGAAGAACCCATACGGGTTCAAGGAAGGGTGGCTGATGTTCGAAGACGGTATTCACGGCGCCGCCGCCAATTGGTGGATGGAACAGCTGGAAGCCGGTTTGATCGAAGTGACCGACGTGCTTGAATAGGAGAATCTGATGCTTAATTTCTTCAAGAAGTTGTTTGCTCTTATTTTTCGTCCCCGTTCGGACAAAAAGGCCGTTGCGCCTCCGCCAGCGCCTACTGTTATGAACCTGTGGCCTGACGGAGCGAACGCGGTCAAGGCGTTCTTGATGGTTCCCACCGGTGATTTATACCTCGCGGTCGGTATACCTTTGTGCAACAAGCCTATGTACGGGGACAAGAGGCTAGGTATGGTATCTACGGTTCTAAGGAGTCCTGGCGCGAATCAGGCCTGAAAGAGCTAGTGCAAACGGGCAAGATGGTCGTACTAGGATATGGAAATTTCGGATCGGGTCGCCCTAAAGCTAAATAGATGAAGGTAAATAGCTCTCCTGTAATGGGGGAGCTTTTTTGTGATCGTAGGATGTAAAATAGAGTTTGCTTTCGGGGTGTAGTGAATCGGCTATCACGCTCCGTTCGGAACGGAGAGGCACGCAGTTCAATTCTGCGCACCCCGACCCTAATTTTGCATAGTTTTTTGTGCCTAGGGGACTTGACTTTGAAGAATCCCATATTAAAATATATTGTTTCAGTAAACTTCACAAAATTACGCTTGGATCTTTGAAAATCTGTGCAAAGGAGAACCATGAATAGTGTTTCCGTAAGGATAAATCGTTTTTTTGTTCAGGCCCTTGATAGCCCAAGTGAAACCAACTTGGTTATTACCGACATGATTGGCAAAAAGTTAGTGGATGAAGGTCATGCACTACTTATTTTTGCCATCAGACCTCAGTTGATGGCCAAAATTGAGCTTGAAAAAGCTTCACAAGTTGGCAATGTTCAAGCTGTAATCAAGTTTGAGCTCAGTCACGAAGGTGAGTTTGTTTGGGTAAGTTACTGCCCGATGATAGTTAACCAGCAAAGCGTCGTTTTCCGTGCCGCTCCTACATCCCTCGCTGATCTGTCTGAAAAGCGTCGAATTCGGGACGTGGTTGGATTGTGGTCTATGAAAGCGTCATTTGGGATTGTCGATCTGGTTGAGTTCCGTCAGCTTGGTACTAAACGAAAAGCCACCGCCGCTACGAAGAAACTACCTTTTTCTGAAGCGGGAGAGGTTTCTTGGCGAGTCTTTGGCTCTTTTGCATCAAGCCGTCTTAATGAGTTCGGACAGTTCAAAGGTCGAGTAGTCGATACGGGGAAAACCTACAATCAGGATGAGATTTAAGGAGGTATGATATGCCTTGGTTCCACTCAGGGAAAAATCGTCATGGAGTTTGGTCTCCTGACGGTTTTACAGAAAGATTCAAAGAAGAAGTTCGATCGATCAGAACCCGTTTTGGCACGAAGAAAGTCCGTGCCGGTTTGGACGACAGTGGTCCTTGGACTCCGTGTAATCTTAGGGGTGTAGACGTTTTTGTCCGAGTGTTGGAATACGATTGGGGGTGTATTCGTGAAGACGATGAATATACGCCGGTTTTTGATATTACGTTTGAAATTGCGACAGACAGGACAGCTAATCCAATCCTGGTAAAGTTGTTCAAAAAACCTGCGCAGTATCGACGCGTCTTTTATAAGAGTCAAATCCGACTCACCTTCCCAAATTACTATCCACGCCACCCACCAACTGTTTACAACCTTATGCCTGAAGTGAAGGCATTACATGCTAGTGAAAGACACAATGTATTGGGCGGTGGGAGATTGTGCATTTTTAGTAGTGCCTACGATTGGAACTCTAACAAAGATAACGCCTGCAGTGCTCTATTGGTCGGACTTGAGTGGTGTGTCAAACACTACGAAAACTTCGACTGGTAAAAGGAGGAGCTCAGTGATTCAACCTACAATTCTTCTGACAAGAGGGGCGGTGTTAGATACTTTTCGCTTGGTGGGAGAATACCCTCACATCGAAACTTCATGGGGGGTGGCAGGAATCGTCTTCCCGGAGGTGGATAATTTTGCTTTGATTACGAACATTATCCTACCTTCAAGCAAGGAAGTAAGTCGCGGTTTTTCGGTGACGACGATTGGCGGAAGCCACCTAGCAACGTGTGTTGCTTGGCTTCAAAAACAGTATCCTCTCATTCGGCCAATGGCGGGTAACTCACCTGCTTTTTACGCTAATACCGAGTACATGTTTTTCTCGAAAGGCCACTCTCACCACGTACTTGGATTGAAACAGCAGTCTCGGACTGACGAACAGTCGACTATGGAATCAGTTACGGTAGATGGTCTGTCAATAGCCATCGCGCCCCTGGCGAATATTGTGAGCAATCCCGATGAAGAAATCAGTACCAATCTCTTCGAGAGTTGTCTTTCAATTCGGCGAAATCTTAAGATTGAGTTGCGGTTATATTTCTACAATCGAACCATGGCCAATCTCCGGATGCCCAGACCGATTTTGGTGACACCGACGGTTATCGACGACGTGTACGCGCCGAAGGTGCCGATGACTTCCTGGCATCTTGACTCCCAAGGCGAATATCTTAGTCAAATAAGACAACTTGCTACCTATGGCTGCCGGACAAAGACCATAAACAAGGTTAATTCGACCAACAATGGTCTCAACTTGCAACTGATGATTGAACATCCTATGTGGTCAGGTGTTCTCATGATAACAACTTCCGATACGTATCCAAACACCAGACCAGACCTCAAGATCGTTGATCTGAAGAAGCCAACCGGCTTGCGAGTTCAGTACCACCAAGAGAATCCGAAGCTCAAAGTTGGTGATGTATGGTCCCGAGGTGATACTTTATTGGATATTGTTATGAAACATGAGGCGAGGGGTTTGCTATGAATGAACTTCATCGCACCCTCGGAATCCTGGATCTAAACGTTCTGGGAAACAGTAAGTTGGTTCTAGTGGGGTTGGGTAGCTTAGGTAGCCTTACTTTGGCCAATCTATGCTACCCCTTCAAGGAAGTGGTTTTGATTGATCCTGATATCCTGGAAGATAAGAATATTGAAAGACATCTTCTGGGACCTGAAGAAATTGGTGAATCGAAGGTGATGGGTTGTTGGCGTTGGATGAAATCCAGAGGGGTCTATCCGAAGAAAATCACAGCATGTCATGGACGTGTAGAGGATATCCTGATGAAACACGCCGATGCCGATGTGGTCATTCTCAGTGTAGATAACCCGGATACCAAATACTTCGTCAACAACTTTTGTGCCACGTTTCAAACTCCCCTGATCATGGGAGGAATTTATCCTCTTGGCGATGGTGGGGAAGTAACCGTGATCACCGATTATGATAGAGGGTGTCTTTGCTGTGTGGAGCATCAGCTGGGAAGAGATGCCTACATGGGTAAAAGTGTGGACTACGGTCTAGGTACGGATAGTGTGAAATCGGCGATTGTTGGCTTGCAAGCCGTGCCTGCACTCCGTGGCCCTGTTTCCGAAATCGCAGCGGTGATTTCCAGCGTTGTCTTGGACATTGTTCAAGGAAAGGCTGTTGAAAATCATATCTACTTGCGTGCACGATCGTGGACTCCGGTAATTAACACTTCCGATCACTCCCTCTTGAAAATTCTGTCTGAGTATATTAACATACAGGATAGAATTGGTCTGTATCCAAACTGCCCCACATTCTACTTGGAAATGCACCACTCAGTAAGATAACGGTTAGTATACAGTGCCTTTTAAAAAGGGTTTTGTCTACTGCTGTCTGTTTAGGGTGGC
>LCIE01000030.1 GCA_001000865.1 Candidatus Collierbacteria bacterium GW2011_GWC2_44_18
CGGCCTGTCGATATACCCTTCGCCGCGCCGGCTACGCTGCGGGACGACAATCGTCGCCCCGAGCCCAGCCTTTTGCGCTTCTTCGCACGCCTTCGCCACAAAACCTCACGCCTGAAAGTGTAGCTCCCCCTCACCAGGGCCCCCCTGTACACTTTCGGTTTGAGCCTTGGTTCCCGATAAGGGAGATATTAGCCTGACTAGCAGCTCTCCTCGGAGAGCAAAATAATATCTGGAGATCTTAGCCGGCCGCATTGATAGTCAAGTGCGGCTACCTGGGCGCGATCTCCAACCAACTGTTAATTAAGACCCGGCTTCGTCCGGGTCTTTCCTTTATCATCCCATAGCACTTGACAAAGGGTGAAAGTGGTGGTATACTACTGACTATTCTTGAAATAAGTTGTACTTTTATTTGATGGATTCCTGGTCAAGCCAGGAATGACAAATATACATTAATTCGGCCGCTAAGCCCCTTATCAGGCAACTGATAGGGGACTCGGCGGCCGAAGACGAGAGATCAGGAGTAAGCGGCGGGGGAATTTACCGACCCATCCTGAGAAGTTCTTCGTCCGACGATATTGCGCCCCCCGTGAGCAAAAGGCTCGCGGAGTTATGGTCCCATGTAACGCAAGCATGGGCGGAAAGGGAGAAAGGGAAACGGTAACCCTCCCATTTTCGGACGATGCCTCACCTGCCGAGTGCTTTCCAAACCCATTTAGTTGTCCGGCGCCAGGACACAAGGGTGTTGCGAAGCGTATAGTTCTTCGGGTGAGGCCAATTTCTTCGCCTGTGGGTGAGCTGATAGCGTGATGGTCTGCGGACCTGCTCTCAGCCCCACAGGCAAGGCATATTACCCCCATTATTTGGGGAAATTGATGGAGACTCCGCGAGTTTATTCGTATTTTTTTATTAGCGACCCTCGCGGAGTAAGAATTTTTTAAGGACCTGGTGCAAAGCATCGGGTCCTTTTGTTTTTGTGTGAGGCACTTACCTACGAGGATGGTCCTTGCAGGTTAATAATTGATAGAATGGGGGTTATGGGGTATAATGCTTGCAGAACTTTGAATTTGGTTGGTGTCGCTCGAATTGAACATAAGTGACTGTGTTTGACTCAAGCGGCGCCACGCCACCCAGATGCTTTGCCTCTGGCTGGCCTCGGTTATGGCGAACCGCTTTATGTTTTTCTCCTAGGTTGTCGGAACTTTACCCAGATGACTCCCCACACGGAGGAACAAGAGGTAATCACCACAATTGCCGATGACCTAGGAAGACAATCAGACCCGTCTCATTGAGGCGGGTTTCTTTTGCTTTTTGGCATGTAGTACAATTGCCGGTCGGTTTTTAATGTATATTTTAAAGAAGGTTGCGGGCGGGTCACGCCCCGCCCCTACAATAATATGAAATTGGTAATTGTCGAATCACCAACGAAGACGAAAAGCCTTTCAAAATATTTGGGAGGTGATTTTGAGATCCTGGCTAGCATGGGTCATGTCCGAGACTTACCCAAAAGTAAGTTTGGCATTGATATAAAAGATCTGGGGAAGGATAAATTTGAATTTTTACCTGTTTACGAACTGATGGACAAAAAGGAGGAGACGGTTAGGAAACTCAAGATGGTTGCGGCGAAGGCGGACGAAATTATTTTGGCGTCCGATCCGGACCGAGAGGGAGAAGCGATTGCCTGGCATGTCAATGAAATTCTCAAAGAATCTTTGAAGAGTAAAAAGAAACAACCGGTTTTCAAGAGGGTGGCTTATAACTCAATCACTAAAGAAGCCATTTTGGAAGCCATGGAGCATCCGCGCGAAATTGACATGAACATGGTGAATTCTCAGCAGGCTAGAAGATTTTTGGATCGCTTGGTGGGGTATAAACTATCACCGATCTTGTGGAAAAAAGTGCGTCGAGGCTTGTCCGCAGGTAGGGTTCAGAGTGTGGCAGTGCGTCTGATTGTGGAAAGAGAAAGAGAAATCGAAAAATTTATTCCGGTGGAATACTGGCAGATCAGAGCGCTCGTAAGAACTCTGGGAATAAACACTGTTGAAAGTGGGTGGAGTGAGACCTGCCTGCCGGCAGGCAGGTTGTCGCGACCCACCTCGGTGGGGTCTCGCAATGACGAGGAATTTTGGGTGGAGTTGGCTCGATTTAAAAATAATAAAGTCGAGATTCATAACGGAGAGGAAGCCAAAACTATATTGGATATATTGGAAGCCGCCGAGTATGTGGTGAGTGATATAAAAAAGGCGGAAAGGAAGACTCAGCCCCATGCGCCGTTTAAGACTTCGACTTTACAACAAGCTGCGGCCAACGTACTTGGGTGGTCGGCGAAGAGGACTATGAATATTGCCCAAAAACTTTATGAACAAGGTGACATTACTTATCACCGTACCGACTCGTTTAATTTGGCTCCGATAGCCATAGACTCGGTCAGAAAATTTATTGGTGAAGAGTACGGAGAAAAATATTTACCTGCATCACCAAGAATATATAAAACGTCAGGAAAGGTGGTGGCTCAAGAAGCCCACGAGGCGGTCCGGCCAACTCATATAGAGGTAACGCCGGAAAAGTATACCGGCCAAGAGATGGCAATGGACGAGAAGAAGCTGTATTCCTTAATCTGGCGCCGAACGGTAGCCTGTCAGATGGCAGAGGCAGTTTTTGATGATACCAAAGTAGTTATCAAGGCCGCCGTGCCTGCCGGCAGGCAGGGAGAGTGTGAGTTGACGGCTAATGGAATAGTGGTGAAGTTTGATGGGTGGAAAAAACTATTTACAAAAGATAAAGAAGAACTGCAAGCCTTGCCGGAGCTTTTAGTCGGAGAAGTATTATCAAAAAAGAAAGTGGAGAGTCTGCAGAAATTTACCCAGCCGCCGGCCAGATTTAATGATGCATCTCTCATCAAAGAGCTGGAAAAGAAGGGGATTGGCCGACCTTCGACTTATGCCGCGATTATTTCAACTATTGTTGACAGAAGATATGTAGAGCAGAAGGAAAGAAAGTTCTTTCCGACCTCAATTGGGAAAGCGGTGGTGGACTTTTTGATGGAAAACTTTCCGAGAGAAATGCAGTACGAGTTTACAGCCAAGATGGAAGATTCATTGGACGATATTGCGAACGGTAAACTACCTTGGATGGATATGTTAAGTAAGTTCTGGGGGGACTTTTCCAGAAAGTTATTTAAAGTAGATAAAGAAAGTGTGCGAGTTGGGGTACCGACGACGGGGACCGGAGTCAAGTGCCCGTTGTGTAGTGTGGGAGAAGTGGTCATTCGAGACGGCAAGTTTGGGAAGTTCCTGAGCTGTAATCGCTATCCGGAGTGTGCGTATAAAGCGCCATATATTATCTATGTAGAAGATGTGGTTTGCGAGAAGTGTGGCAAAAGAGTGGTCTTAAAAAAGACCAGAACCGGCAGAGATTTTTTTGGTTGTGAAGATTATCCAAATTGCACTTGGGCCAGCTGGAAAAAGCCGCAACCAAAGGACGGTTCTGAGAAAGTTGTTGATTCAGAGGTGGCGGATAAAGAGGGCAGCGAAACTGAGGAAGAAGGATGAACTTGAAGGCCTATAACTGATCTGGTACAATAGGCGGGTTCACTGAAAATTTGTTCGAGAGGAGAAAATCGTGAGTATTTTTCTTTTATCTGTTTCTGCCGTTAAAGTATCCGAAAAATCTCTAATCCGGGACTCGCTCCCAGATGGTTATGCCGTTTCTGGAAATGGTCCGTTGTATAGAATCATTGCTTTGGGAGCTGCTGGGGTAAACTGCGCTGTGGCCTCCTTTGATTCTGGTCGAATTGTATTCAACTTTGAAGAAGAGGGATACCCTGGTTTTTGGGGGAATCGGCTAAAAAGTGAGCTATTGATGAAGTATCCATCAGAGAACCCCGAGCGTATAGTCTGACAGATTTTCGTGCCGGTACGAGGAGAAGAAATTCGGCCGGGCGTAACGAAGGTCCCATGCTGATCAATATTACGAACCTTGAAGCCCGCTAAGAATAAAAAACAAATCTTTCCTGGAGGAAGAAAATGTTACACATTCAATTTGAATGGAACTATGGTGAGACAAACGAAGCCAAACTGATGCCAATTTTACCGACCGGCTATCGGGTCGAGGCCAACGGTGCCGGCGGTTATTCGATCTTCACCAGCGAGAACAATGAGCGCGTGGGAAATATCGAGGTGGTGAACGGAATAGCAACCGTTAAGTTCCTCGACGATACCACCGAAGCGAAGAGCTTTGTCTCTGCCTGGGGCATGAAACACCCGAGCCATAATCCAGCAACAACCCTGTTCGGGTATGTCTATGAGATTCCCGACAGCGGGGGTTTCTTCCAGCTGGATCGAGAACCTCGAGTGCTAAAGCAGACGGCACTGGATGAGATTCGCCACTATGCCCACGCGGAGGAGGCTTACTTCGTCTCCTTCTTGCGTGGTGAGTTTGAGCCTGAATGGCTCTCGGTGGCCACCATGCAAAAAGTCCTGCCGGGCGGTAAGCTGGCCGAAGACACCGGGCCGATGACTCTCCACCTCGGCAACATCGAAAACGCCGAATCAATGAAGTAGATTTTGAGCCCTTCACCATCATGGTGCGGGGCTTTTTTTGCATAAAAAACATCCCGCTTGTGGCGGGATGCTGCGTAATGGTTAGAGCTTTAGTGGGAAATGGGAGTGGCGGTGTAGCTGATCCACGCCGTTTCTGTGGGGTGGTTGGGCTTGACGCTGATGCTGCAAAGAACTGTGGTAATCGATTGGGGATGAAGGTATCATGGATTATGGTTGTTTTGGGCCGACTAAGAAAACAAATCGATAGATGGTTGAAGAGAATCGGACCCGGTTTTATTACCGGAGCGGCGGATGATGACCCGAGTGGGGTAGCGACGTACTCGATTGCCGGCGCACAGTTTGGATACTCCATGTTGTGGATGTCACTATTTTTGATACCGCCGATGATTGCCATTCAAGAGATGTGTGGACGAATTGGTTTGGTAACCGGTAGCGGTTTGGCGGGGGTAATTAAAAAACACTACCCAAAAAAACTCTTATGGTTTGCGGTAATGCTTTTATTTGTGGCTAACGTAATAAATATTGGGGCGGACTTGGGTATTATGGCCTCTTCCTTACAGATGCTTTTTGGTCTAGGATTTTATTTTTGGTTGATAGTAACAGCCATATTTGTGGTCTTTTTGATTGTTTTTGTTTCTTATAATAGATATTCTGCCTATTTAAAATGGTTTGGTTTGACTCTCTTGGTTTATTTAGTAACGGCGTTTGTAATTAAACAAGATTGGTTGGAGATTTTTTCTTCACTGCTAATTCCTAGAATTCAATTTAATGCTGGTTATCTGATGACGATGATTGGTTTTATGGGAACAACAATATCTCCTTACTTATTTTTTTGGCAGGCATCAGAGGAAGTAGAGGAGGAGATATTAGATAAAAATATTTCCGATTTTGATCAGATACCCACTGTTAATAAATCTATGGTGAGAAACATGAGAAGAGATACAAACGTAGGGATGATCTTCTCTAGCATAATTGCTTTTTTTATTGTCATAACGACGGCAGCAACCTTGAACAAAAATGGCATTATTGATATCTCGACACCTCAAATGGCGGCCCAGGCTCTTAGACCTTTGGCGGGTGACTTTGCTTATATCTTATTTGCGATCGGAATTATCGGAATCGGATTACAATCGATTCCCGTTTTGGCCGGTTCGGTAGCTTATGCTGTTTCAGAAGCTATGGGGATTAAGGAGGGCCTGTCGAAAAAATTTTTGGAAGCCAAGGGTTTTTATCTGATTATTAGTTTGGCCACCTTGGTGGGAGTGTTGATGAATTTGTTGGGAATCAATACCATGGCGGCTCTATACTACACGGCCGTTATCAACGGAGTAATTGCGGTACCCCTAATCTATATTATTATCAAAGTCGCGAGCGATAAGAAAATAGTTGGTGAGTATGTGACTGGAAGGGGGAACAATGCGATAGCTTGGTTTACTTTTTTGGTTATGGCCGTGTCGGTGGTGCTAATGTTGGGGAGTGCGCTAATTTGAGAAGAGATGTTTTTCTACTTTTTGAATACGTATTTCGTGATCGTCCAACGTTCGTCTGTGGCCTGAGTTTACCTGAGTTTCTTGTTTTATGGATTTGATTTCAGTAATTATCTTATCTTGAAAGTTTTGCATATCATTAACCAATAGTCGTCTGTTTGTTTCAAATTTATCGTCCAAACGAGACTCGAGCTCTTGTTTCTGAAATTCAAAGCGTCTGTTCATATTTTGCTCAAATTCACCAAACCTTCCATCTATGTTTTTTTCAGAATTGATGATTTCTTTTTTGAGTCGTGCTTCAACTCCACTGACTTCAGACCTTATTAGTTTGACGAGTTTTTCTGTCTGAGCATCTAGATCTTTTTGAGTAAGTGGCATGAATTAATAATAGCAAATTTTTGGGGTGAAAAGTTCCAGTAGACAAGAGTTGAATATTCCTCTATCTTAGTTATGTGACTGAAAAATTTAAGGATAAATTTCATAAAGAATATGTTGGGGGAAGCGGACTGGTAGAAAATAGGCCTTACACTTCAGTAATAGCCGAAGCCAGGGTGATGGCGATGCCTTATGAAGAGATTCTTGCCGAATACCGCTGGTATGTCAAAGATCCGACGGCGGAACTACCCAAGGAGATGATGGAACAGTTAAGAATTCACGGAAAGGTTTAGCTATCGATACATGGGCAGATTTATCGTCATTTATGGTTCAAACAATTTAGGGAAATCAAAACAGTTAGATTTATTGGAGCAGGAATACCAAGGAATGGGAGTTCCCTATACCCGTATCAAATATCCAATTTACGATTCACCCACGGGAGAAATTATTAACAGAGTGCTCAGGCCGGATGAGAATGGAAATAAACCCGAGCTGTCGGAGGAAGAGTTTCAGGCTATTTATGCCGAGAACAGAAGACAGTTTGAACCGACACTTTTATGTCTATTGGAATCGGGGGATGTGATTGCCGAGGACTATGTAGGAACCGGGCTGGCATGGGGAATTACCAAGGGTGTCAATCGTGGCTACTTGGACGAGATAAATGCGGGTTTACTGAAACCAGATGTCGAAATAATGTTAGATGGGTATAGATTCGGAGGAGGAATTGAACGTAGACATAGACATGAAGATGTAGAGAAAGGGGTTTGGGAAAGAAGCCGTGAAGTGCATTTGGAACTTGCGAATGAGCTAGGTTGGGAAATAGTGAATGCTAACGATAGTCCTGAAAAGGTTCATGAGAGAATCGTGGGGGTATTGGCTGGAGTTTAGGGTTGTGAGCCGTCCTCAAGGCCATTCTATGGCCTATAGTTCTAGCAGGGCTAAATTTGGTCAATTTGGAGATTCCGCCGATTCTGACGGGCATTAAGAGCGGTCAGGGAGTGTTTTTGGATAGGTACTGGTTTAGTAGTTATGCTTATCAAGGATTCGAAAAGGTGAGTAAGGCAGTGATCATGCAAATTAGCCGAGACGCAACCGGAGGCTTGATGCCAAACTTGGTTCTACACTTTGACTTGGTGCCTGAGCTTGCTATCCTGCGGAAAGAAGGTTGTGCGGATGTGGATAGATATGATCTGAAGGAGCTGTCATTTCATGCGAGGGTGCGAGAGGCCTATTTGGAGTTGTCGGTTCAGTATCCGGCGATTTGGAAAGTAATCGATGCTTCCCGGAGCCAGGAGCAGGTGTTGGCGGATTGTCTGAGTGTTCTGCGAGAGCGGAGGATGGTGTAGGAGCTTGGTCAGCTTGACTTATGGCAAACTTTGTGGTATTATAGGTCATCTTTCCTCGCGCTCTACCTTAGACACAAATTCGAAGGAGCATTAAAATGGGTAACAACTTTTTCCGGAAATTGATTCTGGCTCTCGTCGCTATTGCTGTGATTGGGGTTGGTTTCAGTTATTGGGCTAGTCGACCGACTGAGCCTCAAATCGCGGTTTCGCTAGATGAACAGCGGAACGTAACTGTTGAAGGCATTCTCGAGAACGCGGCCTTCAATTGCAAAGTCCCTTTGGAAACGTTTGACGGTCTTCAGACTACGAACTACGACGGCCCTCATACTTTACCATCACTGGTGAAGATCACCATTCCCGGCACCAACGGGAAAGATTATCTCGTGACGTACATGATGCGCTATCATGCGTACGACGATAGTATCGAGATGGAGTTTCGATCTTGTCGGTAATCCTTCTCAACCAAATACCGCCCTCCTCTGAGGGCGGTAATTTTTTGGCAAAAAATAGCCGTCCCGAAAGGGGACGGCTATGAGGGAGAGGAGAGCGAACTACCGGAGATTGAAGACCGAACCTGAACGATTGACATCGGCTTCGTGAAGCTGGCCGATGAAAAAGGTCAGGTAGACAGGCAGGTCGTAGCAGTTTTCGAACGGCTGGACCTTGCTGTCGGCGGAATGCGGTGAGAAGGTCACACAGTAGCGGCCGCCATCTTCGATCCGTCGCTGATTGCTCAGCGGTTGGATTGGGTCGTAGTAGACGTCCAACCCGGTTCCGGATGTGGGATACACCATAATGGACACCCAGCGCTCGATATCGTACCAATACCAGGTCTCGATAATGTCTTCCTGGTGCGTATCCTCGACCTGTACGTCTTTTGTGCAGGAATACGATACACTTTGCGTCTCCGTACACGAGTATGTGTAGGATTCGGACTCCGTACAGGAGTAAGTGTACGACTCGTACCCGCCACATTCATACGAATCTGATCCGCCGTTGCCGTCGTCCTGGTAACAGGTATCGGAAACGTACTCAGACCC
>LCIE01000031.1 GCA_001000865.1 Candidatus Collierbacteria bacterium GW2011_GWC2_44_18
ATATGAAGATGTTTTACCAACATAAAAAATCTTCTTAGGTGAAGATTATCTAGTTTTTGACGGGTATTTTTTTCAACTTCATGAAGAACAATTTTTGATACGCAAAGTGTGACGTTTTTGAAACTAAAAAGCTTGGCTGATCCATCTATGGGTGAGTAGACGGCGGAGAAAAGAACACTAGAGTCTAAAAATAATTTCAGATTTGATCTTCGATTTGCCATTCCTTGATTTCTTGATCACTAAAATTTCGACTATATTTTTCGAGTTTTGGGTCGATGTAGGTTTTTTGGTACAGTTGGTTGGCGATATTTTCGAGTTTTTTGAGATATTTAAAGTCCACCAAAGCGACAATTGGGTTTCCACCTTTGGTGAGGAGAAAGTAATTGTCTGCTATGGCCAGATTGGCTATATCGCCAAGTTTGCCTCTTGCTTGGGTGATAGGGATGATATTGGTTGGTTGAAGACTCATATATACTATTAAACCATAACGTACAGAATAATGTCAAGTATTATGTACAATTGAGCCTAGTATCTAAGTGAAAAAGTCAAAAAGGAATTGAGTGGCTCGAAGACATTTGGAAATTAACCTTATCGATCGTAAATGCTAAGATAAAACATGAAGAGATACGAACCGAATCAGGAGATCGATGAATCGATTCTGTCGAAGGAAAGAGATCTTAAATATAATGCCTATACAGATTTGAGGTTGGTTGCTAATTTATCTGATGTGGGTGAAATGGATATTTATCCACCCTCAATTATTGAGCGAGCAGAAGCAATAAGAAACCTAAGAGGAAAAGGATTTGATCTGGGTTTGGCTGGATTAAGGTTGACTCAAAAAATGGAGGAGGGAAAAGAAATATTAAATGTGGTTGTTGACAGTAGTAAATCATCTGAATATTTAAAGTTTGTTGATGAAATGAAGGAAGTGAGAAAGTGGTTTTTAGGTGAAACAACTATCAAACCAGAAACACCTGTTCTGAATAAGTTGGGTATTGATACCACAAAATTTGTTGAAACAAAAACCACAGGAAATGAACCCCTTATTCCAGCACAAGAAATGATGTTGAACGGACAAATAACAGATACAGATGACACAAGCGGAGTGTCTTTGGGTGGTGATTCTTTGAAAAAATTGGATGATGAAAAAATGAATTTTGAGGTAGTATCAAAGGCTGAAATAGAGAAAAAAAATATGTCTGAATACCAGAATCCTGCTAGTAAGTTAATATTACTCGGAGACATTACTAGAAAATCGAATGGTGAATTTGCAGTTAGCGATAGGCGTGAGGAAGGGGAAATTTCAAATGAAATGAGGGCTTCTATGATAAGGAAGCTTGTAGCGAGTGGGTTTGATGTAAGTGTGATTGGAATTAAGGTTAAGGAAAACAGTGCCTCGTTGGAATACTACACCAATTTCAGAGACATTGATGATGTAGCGCTTATCAAGTTGATAAAGGAAATTGAAGAACAAGATAAGAACTATGATGAGGGAAAATTTAGTGATGAATTTAAGAAATTCATGGGAAGTAATTTGGATAGATTCAAGATGACTAAAGATCTGTTGTTTAGGGATAGGGTGTTTAGAGGTGAAAATCAAACAAAAAAAGGTAAGGATGGCGAGAAGACCGAAAAAAAAGATTCGGTTTGGTATGACGGGATTTTGGAGGATCTAAAAATAGCATCGTTTTTGGATCATCATCTGTCGAAGGATGAAGTGAGTCGTAGTGATGAAGTGATGGAAAGACTAAGGAAAAAGTTTCCTAAACTTCCAAAATTGTCTCAAAATGAAGGCACGCAAGAGGATTTGAATAGACGAAAATTAAGAGCGGTGTATGAGTACCTGAAAGATGGGGAAATATCACACTTCGCAAAGGATTTCTTTAAGACAAAGGAAGAGGCGGAAAAATTCTTAGAAGCCATGAGAGTTGATAATGGGGAAGGAGATGAGAAGAAAGGAGCGAATTCTCCCGAAAAGGCCGAGGTTGTTTTGTCGGAGGAGAATCCAATAATTCAAGAGCTCAAGATGACCCTTAAGACTCTAGATCAAAAAACGAAATGGGAAGCCAAGATGGCTGAGATTAGGGCACTTCCGCAAAAAGAACAGGAGAACAAGTTTTGGATGTTGATTGCATTGGCTAGGATGCAGAGGAATAAGCGATTTTTAGATAGAGACATTGACCCAGACGGCAAAATTGCCAAGTTTTGGGATGATCACAAGGGGAGATTGGGCGACTTGGGTGTCAAGGTGGTATAATTTCAGATAGAATTAGCTTCGATTTTGAATATAAATATGGAACCACTTGCATTTGGCGATCTAGGTCACTCTGTATTTTCTGACGATAAATTGGATGAGATAGTCAATAAAATGAAGGAGGAGCCTGTGATTCTGCCCCCCGTTGAGGCGGTGACGGCAAAGGAATATGAAACTCCAGAAACGTTGGAGTTGGCTGGAAAGATTGCTGGAATGGCGGAGCCTGGAATCCTGGCTGCTGATCCGGAAAAACCCAAGTTGAATCCAGATGAATTTGAGAGAATAAAACCAGAAATTGCAAAGAGATTAGAGATTATTAGCAATGAGGTTACCGATGTAGCTATCAGGAGGACTGTTAGGGATGAATTGAGAGAAAATTTTGGGTTAGATATAGGGGACGAATTTTTGGAGGAAGATGAAAGAGGAAGAATATTAAGGGAGGAAATGTTAAGAGGAGCCTCTTTATATTTATCTTCTGGTGGCGAGGAATTGGGAACTTGGGGAGCGAATGAGAATGGGGTAAAAATATTTTTGCAGGACATGGGATACCAATTTAAACCAGGGGAAGAGCCTGAAGTTGTGCCGGGTGGTGTGGTAGAGCCAATACCAGAAGCCCCTGTCGTTGAGGCCGCTGTAGAAAAATGGCAAACAAAACTTAATCAGACCCTAGAAATAATAAATGATTATCCAATAGAGGAGCAGAGACAAGCCTTAATTAATCTAAAAAAAGATATGGTTAAAGGGTTAGCTCCTGCAGAATTATTGAACTCGGTAGTAGCATTACTTGAATCACCAGAGTTAGTTGCACAACCAGTAATTGACATCCCTGAAGCTCAACGACAACTCGAAATGGTTTATAATAATCCAGACGCAAGAGCTCGACAGCAGGCCGCAAGAAGGTGGAGAGATAGATTTGGCAGTAGAATCGGAACGGAGGATATGGATAGGCAAATTGAGGAGATTCTAAATATTGAACCGGAAAAAATTTCTGAAGTGGAGATGGGTGATGAAGAACAAAGTAAGAAAATTAAAACTGATGTTCGAATGGCAATGATTGTTGAACTTTCGGAGAAAGTGAGTTCAAATATGAATATTCCATCTAGTTTTGATCAATTTCTAAGATCAGAAGCCAGTAGATACGGTATGGGAAAAAATCACTTTCCCAAAGAATATGAAGCAGAACTAAAAAAAGAGTTCTATGCTCGAGCTGAACTAGCGTCTGTTCTGTCTTTCTGGGATGATCTTGCGGGTACCCAGTCTTCGGAAGTGGATACTTTTAAAGATATGACTTCATCAAAGATCGATCAGTGCAAAAAATTATCCAGAAGCACCTATGAATGGCTCTCTGAAATAAAGAATATTACTTATAGAAAAATCGAAGGACTAGAAAATGTTGAGGGAGGAATTGAATTGAGAGAGCAAATGAATATTGTCTCAGCTGAACTATATATAAGAATGATGAGAAGAGACCTTGATGTTTGGACTACAAGAGGAGAGGATCGGGGAAAAATAATTAATGATTTGGCCTTGGGTCTTGGGGTAAGCATTGATTCTGTCAGGCTTTCTTGGCAACTTGCAGAAGCAGAATGTTGGGCCGCAAGAATGAACGTGGGTTTTGTAAGCCACCCAGCGGGGAGAGTTATGATCCCATCAGAGTATCGAGATTTTTGGACGAGGAATGGTTCTCCTTTGGGTGGTTCAAGGTTGTGGCAAGAATATTTGTCAACACACGGGAATGTATATCCAAAATCATTGGAAGCTCCCTACTCGGCGCTTGGGTATGGTGAAAAAGGGGTTTACGACTCAGAGGTCAGAAGGCTGGGGAGGACTGGATTTGAAGCTTGGATTGTAAGGGTTGTTGATACAGAAAAAGAGAATAGATATATTGATAATAGATACAACTCTGGACTGAGAGACGGAGTGATTCCCCTCTTTTCAGACAGAGGTGGCGCTCCGGCCGAGTTGCAAGATTTAATGAGGATAAATAACGAGATTTTTAGAGTGGTTACTAAAGATGGAGTTGTATTAAGCATGATGCCTGAGACTAGCGAAGTAGTTGACGGAGTAAGTAAATTGAAGAAACAGCCCGATGAAGCCCTTTTTGTTGGTGGAGAAAGGGCTTTGTTGGCTGGAAAATACTTTACTTGCATGGAAGCGTTAGTAAGCCAACCTGGTTTGTTGGACGTTGACCTCCCACAGTCTGTTGTAATGGCAGATTTATCCAAAGGGGCTGCTGTAATAATGGCAATGGATGCCCTAGGAAAGGTTGACGCGACAAAGGCTTCATCAAAAGAGTTGGCTACTCTTAGAAATGCACTGGTTTCTTCTAACTTCCGTTTTCAAAGCAATGACTTGGTAGATAGACCAGAAGGTCAAAATAGTAACCGGATAATTCGCATTAAAAATCGTAGACAAGAATGGATTATCGGGAGTGGAACCAAAGAGCGAATGTCTAAATCGAAAGCGAGAGTTGGTGAAATGATGGAACAATGGACACGAAGTTATGTTTGGCTACTATCATGGCAGAATCCAGCTCATCAGTCTGAAGGGTCGGTCGTTGGAATGGCTAATTGGGTGATTTTAGCAAGAGATGTGGTGCTTGCTTTGGATACAAATAAGCAATGGGGAGAATATGTGGGATATGGTTATGGTAATACGGATGCTAATGAATTGGCTGTAGAGGCTGATGGAAGACCTAGAAAGAACCCCACTGTAGAATCAAAGTTGGCTGCTCAAGAGTATACAGGATGGTTTGATACACTTTTTTACAAGGTAATTGATCAATTGAAAGCTAAAAAAATCAAATTTACTACGACAGTGGCCAGAATAAAGAAAGAAGCTGACACCGACGGTGAGAGGATGCAATATTCTTACAACTTTTGGAAGAATAGATGGTGGTGATTGTGGTGACTAAGATGAAAGTGGTGTTGAAGCTGATGGTTGTCCCGTATTAATAGCCTGGGGGGGTTGTTGTGGTGGTGTTCCAACCGTTGAGACTACATTCTTAATGACCCCTCTTGCTTGGGCAACACTTTGTGATCTCTGGGCAGAGAGAGGTAGTTTATTTGTCAAGAACGGCTCTTTGGTGTACCCATATTTGAGGGCGTCGCCGATGGCTGCGCCGTAGGGGAATGGAGGTACTTTGAGGGCCTTTTCTACCATCTCACAGTATTTGCTGGCCATCATGAGTAGCCCGAAACCGATGGTGGCGAGCATGAGACTTCCGACTGATCCGAAAGCTGTCCCAGCCGCAGCACCGGCGTTGGTATCTACCATACCAGCAAAAGGTATGGTTAGCGGGGGTGTCCAGATGTTGCTAAGAGTGGAGAGTTGATTTACTCCAAGTAGATTTTCCAATCCTGCAGTTATAACCCCGCTAAGCAATCCGCCAGAAGCGGCTAAAGAAAGAAGTGGTTGACACATGAGGGCGAAGGAGAGCGTTAGAAAAAAGATGGCAACGGGGAAAACGGCAAGGTTGCCGTATATTGATCTTAACCAGTCACCAAAAGAGGATGATCCGGGTAAGAGATTTCCCAAGAGAATGATGGGGGCAAAAATAAGATTGATAATGACACCGAAGAAAGCTTGAAATAGTTTTAATATGAGTTTGAAATAAGAAATAGCAACGGCAATGATGATAATAATGCCAACAATAATGCCAAAACCTGAAAACATGGGGATTAGCGAGACAGCTCCGACCATAACTCCGACGATGGCTCCGAATAATCCTCCAATAATTAAGTTGAAAAAGACAAAAGGAGAAATTATTACTGCAGTGATCATGTTTACAAAAAAGGAACCAACGGCTCCGAGGATTGATCGGCCACTGACTACATCGATAATATCGTTTCCGACACTTGATCCGATACCTCCACTGTTAAGTATGGCCTCATTTCCTCCAATCCTAAGAATATTTATGGCCATAGCATCTGCGATGGTAGAGATATCAACCAAGAACCCGACAATGGCATAGGAGAAAGTAATCATTAGCAGGGTAGCAATGAGTTTGGGAATGGCGAGCTGGATAGTGGCTGCGGTCTTGGAATCTATCTTGACACGGAACATGATCATGATGCCGTAAAGGACAAAGCCAATGGCGAATAGCATGTAAGAAATATTTCTGAAAGCTCGCCAAAGAGGAAGAATTGGGGCGAGAGCGGAAAAACCGTAGCCGGGTCCGGCGGCGTAAGTGTCGCTAACTATGTGGTGTTTTTGGAGATTTGAAGCCAAGTAATTTACGTAGTCGATAGAGCTAGCTGGTCTTACGGTAGCTAAACCAGCTAAGAGTTTTCCCATCGAGCCCAAAACTCCACTATTGTTGTTTGGCATAAAAGCGATGTCGTTAATTGTGGTTTTTTGTGAGATGAGATTGTCTTTGATTGCTTGAATAAACTGAAGTTGACGTTTGACACTGTCAATATAACTATCTCCAGAGGTCCCCATAGATAGGGTGTTTACCCACTCCATTCCTTGGAGAATGACAATATCAACGAAGCCTACCCCATCACCACTGAGGGTATCAACTTCTGGAGCACATTTGCCGGAAAACCAAGTTTCCAGGTTCATAAGGTCGCCAGAGCGTTTATCGCAAAATTCATTGACGTAATCTTGCATGGTTTTTACTCCAGGGATGCCGAAAAGATCGGTGGCGGCGTGAGATTGGGGGACAATGATAGCGGAAATCGTTACAAATAACGCAAGGAATATGAGGCTGAGAGATTTTTGAAGTCGGGACATAGCTAGAAAAATTATACAGGAAAATGGGATAGTTTATATTTGGGAGTGTGTTCTAAGTTTAAACTTCGCTGATGATGTCAAAACCTTTAAAACTTCCTGTAATAGCGAGACCAATGATTTTTCCGTCACAAATTCCTTTTTCTCTAATCTGTTTGGCTGTTTCGTTCAGGGTTGCCCCGCTGCCAACAGCATCGTCGATAAGAAGAATGTTCCCATGATGAGATGTCTCGCCTACAACAATGGAATGTTGAGCGTTTTCTATACGATCAGTGAGCCGAGTGAGACTTTTCTGGGGAACGGCAACATCAGATACAATTTTTTTAATAGAAACGGTTCGGAGTTTGAGATGCAACCTTCCTTTTAGAACCGACATAAACTGTATCTGTCTCTTGACCGTAGGGGGGATAAAGCCAACACTGGTGATATTCTTGCTCGTGATCAATCTTTCTATGGCTGGAGTGATGGTATCGATTAGCTC
Source organism: Candidatus Collierbacteria bacterium GW2011_GWC2_44_18 (assembly GCA_001000865.1). GTDB lineage: Bacteria > Patescibacteriota > Microgenomatia > UBA1400 > MFAQ01 > UBA10133. The sequence goes on from LCIE01000031.1 coordinate 7,470, forward strand.
GGTCATCAGTGAGGTTTGTTGACTTTGTTTGGCATAGAGTAATAGTTGTCCAAGCTTAGTTTTACCAAAGCGGTCGATGCTATAGAAATCAAGGTAGTAAAGATTGTCGAGAAAAACTTGGAGATAGGTGTGTTTTAGTTTTGACAGACCGTTAATTAAACCTTGCCTTTTGTATTTTGAGAACTTGTTGACCATGGCCACATACTCACGGGCGGTTTTCTCGAAAGGTAGTTTTTGTTTTTCACACCACAAGAGAAAACCATCAATACCTGCAAGTTTTTCTCCCGTAGGGGTGATAAACAAATAGTTTTGAGATATTACTCTTGTAAGGCGGGTTGGAAGAGAGTGGTGTGGTTGAGATGGTGGATTTGAATTAATCTGATAATAGACAGTGGGGGGGCGACCTTTTTTGGTTAATACTCCGCTCTCTAATAGAGAGGACAACTGTTTGCGTACGGCTCGATCGGTGATGCCAAGATGGTCGGACAGTTCTTTTCCTGTGGCTTGGCGGTGTGTTTGAAGGTAATTTCTTATAACCTGGCTAGTCTTCATAAGACAGATTATAGCATAAAGGTTCCTAGTATACTAGGAACTAGGAACTTTTGTTTTGACGGACTAGGCTCGGAACGACAATGGTACTATCACGAGTTATTTGCGGTAGACTTCGTCGAGTTGACAATGCGTACGAGATAACGTACTATATGGGTGTGGATGTAAAAATATATAGTGCCAGTGAGGCCAGACAGAATCTCTATGGCCTGATTAGAAGTGCCTCTACCGGTCTCAGAGTAATTGAGATAAACCTTCGTGGCAGTGAACCAGTGGTAATGATAAATAAGGCGGAAATGGAATCTTGGTTGGAGACATTGGATCTTCTGTCCGGAAAAGAGGAGCTGGAAATCGTTAGAAAAAGTATGGTTGATAGGAACTACATTTCCCATGGTGATCTTAGGAAAAAATTAGGTGTGTAATTTACAGTGAAAATTTTTTATACTAGTAAAGCTGAAAAACAGTTGATAGGGTTGCCAAAGAGCGAACTAAAAAAAATATTTTCCAAAATAGAAAAATTAAGCGATGAATCTGGTGCTGGCAAACCCTTGAAGGGAGAGTTTGACGGACTGTATTCTTTGAGAGCCTGGCCGTACAGAATTATATACAAGGTCGAGGAAGGAGCTTTGGTGATTTGTTCTGTCGCCCACAGACAGGGGGTATATAAATAGGCGTTATTTAAGACCTTCGGTTTATTTGGATTTGTTCCAGAGCTGGTGACTTTTTGAGATTTGGCGAAATGGAAGTTGTACGAGTCTTCTAAACCGTAGTTAAACTGATGCATGGTGTGGACTGCCTGTTTGAGAACTGTTTCGTTTTCCCAGACGATGAAGCTCAGAGAAAACAGGTTGGTAAGTGATTGTTGAATCTCTGATAGGGGTTTTTGATAGAATTTTTTTTGAAGCCAATAGATCTCGAAAAGAACAATAACAGAGCTACAGTAATTTTCGGTTGATTCCGGGGCATGAAGGAACAGTTTTCTGGTAATAGGGGAATATGTAGGATGATCATTTTCCAGAAAGCGAATAAAAAAATTGGTATCAATAAAGGTCATATCTTTTTCTTGGCAAAGTATTCGTTTTTGGCAGCCTCGATCATTTCATCGATATCCATGTTGGCGTTAGACGGCAGAGATAGCCGGTGTCATCACCAGCTCGTCACCACGCTTGGTGATGGTCATTTTTTGGCCCTTTTTGAGGCCTAACCCTGAGAAGAGAGAGGAGGGGAGGGTGATTTGTCTTTTGCTGGTAATGGTGGCGGTATAGGTCATAGTAAGGCGATTGTACTATAGTAAGGAGGTGGTGTCAATTGTAAGGCGAGTCAGGGGCAGGACATGTCGGTGGGCCAATCCAAAACAAAACGAC
>LCIE01000032.1 GCA_001000865.1 Candidatus Collierbacteria bacterium GW2011_GWC2_44_18
CGCCATGATATTCCACCTCCTTTCTGTGTATTTAAGCTCAATTTGTTAATGGGCTATTTTACCGAAGGTGGTGCATTTCGTTTTAGAACTAAGGAGGCATCCCAATGGAAGCCAAAAAATCCAAGAAAAGAGCTCTGAGAGGACTGATTTTTGTAGCTATCCTTGTGGGTAGCCTCATTTTTACGAGTAATATATTGGCCGGACCGCAAGAGACAATTATGTCGCCGACTGTTACGAGGATTGTGGCCACTGAGCCTGTTCATCAAAAAATCGTGGAACTTCCAAGTCCAACCATGACCCCAATGCCGATCCTGGTGGTTTTGACGGTAGAAGCGTCGCTTCTGAGACCGTCCGATCCATTGTTGGTAAGGATTGTAGACAAGAACCATCCTGTTGATTGGTGGTTTGTATTGAACATACGGACATCGCTGGTCAACGTAGGTGAGGCTTGCACAAGGCAAGGTATGAAGGCGTTGATTTGGAACACGCCAAGTAAGGCACACGAGGTAGCGGTCAATGATTTGTGCGGCCTGATGAACGCATCCTACGAAGCAGGATCTCGGTTGACACTACGAAGTGCCTTCCGCGATCTGAAAGATCAAGAGGAAGCTCGAAAGCAGACTGACTTTCCGGACAGAGTTCTATTGCCGGGAGAGAGCCAGCACCATACCGGTCTGGCGTTTGATTTTACTTCCCCCAGCGTTGGTTACCAGCTGGTGTCGGAGTTCAATAACACTCCTGAATACAAGTTCCTTGTTGAACACGGATGGGAATTTGGATTTGTGGAAAGCTATGTAGCCGACCACGACGGGGTGATCCAGGAACCTTGGCACTGGGTCTATTTGGGACCAGAATTGGCCAGGAAGTATCTGGAGCTAAAAGCTCAGGGAATCGTAAAAGACCCCTTTGAGTTTCAAGCTCTTTACCCTCAACCTTAAACTAAACCGGAGTGAACCTCCGGTTTTTTGTGGAAAAACGATTTTAACAACAAAAAGCCCCGCGAAAGCGGGGCTAACTAGAATAAACATTACAAACGGATACGACTCTTGGCAAAGCCGTACATCTTGACTGCCGTAAGGCGTAGCCGATCAAGGGTTTTGCGGTCTGGGAGAGGGTCGACACTAGACTGGTTGCTCTTAAGCAGAGGATTCCTAATTTTACCGTTCGGTGTGACCGAGAGTAGATCCTTGAGCATCTCTCCGAGCGTGTCTCCAAGACCAGGTGCTTTGGGAGCTGAAGGATCGTCTGCCATGAGAAAGCTGAAAAGCCCTCCCTGTTTCTTGAGCGCTTGGGCAATTTGTTCTTCGGCTTCTCGACCGGCGTCCAGGTATCTCTTGCGATATTCGGGAGATTGTTTCTGGTCGTTTTGAAGGAGTTTTTTGATGACATCCTGAATGAACAGGACGGCGTCGATAACATTACCGACGTTACGATTGGTAGGTTTCATCAAGACGATCAGATCCTCACGTTTGACGTTCCCGGGAAGAAAGAAACTGTAATAGGGAACGGCCACTTGGCGGTCCTGAGTGTCGAGCACACTTCCAAACTTTTGGAAAACGATCATGTTGTTGCCGATCATTTCCAGGACTTCTAGTTCGCCCAGAGTGAGATCCACTGAGGCTCCACGCGTGTCTGTGACGGTCACCTGGATGGAGTCTTGCACGAGTGAACGTGGGCTGGGGTCTTCTAGATCCTTCACGGGACCGGCAAACTCCACGACGACCACACTGATCTGGCGACGTAGAGAAAGTGAAGAGATGGGGTACCCCGAGCGGACAAACGTTTCGGCCTGCTCAAGTGATTCCGGGGTTAGATCTTTGACATCAACGGAAATCACGGGCAGACCTGCGTCGGTCCAGCCCGCATAGATGGTTCGTGAGTCGAACTTGCCTGCTCTCGAAACCAGGGCTAAACTGGCAATTTTGCCCATTGATTACCTCCGTTAGCGGCTTTTGGGGCTCTTGGGTGTCTGGACCTTGGCTCCAACAGCGAATCCATAGAATTCACCGATCTTGACCAGCATACCTTGAAGGTCGAGGGCGGCCACCAAACAGCCATTGTAGAGTTTGAAATCCTTCTCTATGTTGTTCAGAATGGTGCGGCACTGTTCGAGTTGGCGGTCGAGGACATCGAGAATGCGGGCGAACAGTTCGGCCAGCTTAGTCTCATCGGTGTTGTAGCTGTTGAGGAGGGCATTTTTGACCACGTCGGCCTCGTGCTTGTCCGTGAACAGCCAACCCCAGATGCTGGTGAGCTTGTCGATATCTTCGGACTGAATATCCAAGATGGGAGGTGTCTGCCAACTGGGGACGAGGCTGTCAACGGTCGACCGGCCTTTGGCCTTAACTTCGTCCTTGAGCAACCAAGTCACCACGAAAGCCGGCTTTTTGGCGGGCTTGGGGGCAGGTTTCGGAGCGGCCGGGACCAAGGGAACGCCCAACTTATCGGCAGAGTCGGTCAGCATTTTTTTGTAATCACTGGCCTGCGTCGATAGTTTGGTTTGCTCTCGGACCTCACTGTCTCGACGAGTCTGGAAAATTGCTCGAATGTCGGACGTTTCGATGGTGTCTGCACCCACGAGTTGGGTAAAGGAAATGCGACCGCCGGTGAGATAGGTGGAAAACGCGTCGGTAATTGCATTCACCGAGCTGGAGATATCTTCAACGCTGTTGACGACCTTCCAGCGCATCAGGTCCTTGAGGGCCTTTTCGGGATCGGTGGCGGCAAGCGGGTTTCCATTGCCCGGAAGGGACAGGAACACTTTGCACATGAGTTCCACTTGGCTGGAGATGTTCTTATATGTGAGCGACGTTCCCAGTGTAGGATTGGAAAAATCAACCAGACGAGCCAAATAACCTTGTGCCTTAGCGATAGCGGGATCAGCCATGTCGTTTTTCTCCTTTTTCAACGTTCAGAATTTGTCTTTCTTAGACCTGTATATTTTACCCTATTAGGGGGAAAAAGCAATACTATAGGGATACAGGGAGAGGATTAGGGATAACGGAAGCTGTGCCTGAGGTCGGTGGTATACGTTTGGCCGAAAAGATTGATGCTTTGGGGGGAAGAGAGGAGACCGTGTTGTTTGAGGATGGCGAGAGAGTAGCCACAACGGGAGTCTTGGTGGAGTGAGACCTGATCGTGAAATACACGATATCTTCGACCTACGGCAGGCAGGTTGCCAGATTCGCAATGACGGGAGTCGGGGAGGGGGAGATTGTAGGAGAGGGAGATGGTGCTTTCGCCTCCGGCGGGGGTGGTTTGCCAGAAGCCGATCTCGGTGAGGCCGTAGTTTGTCTGGATTGCCGCGCTATCGCTCGCAATGACGGCGGAAGGGGTGGAGAGGATGGTGTCGGGGAGGGGTGGAAGAGAGAGGGGGTCACGGGTAAGGAAGATGTTCTTGGCCTCAAGAGGGAGGTAGAAGCGAAGATAGGTGATGTAGTTGCCTCCGTAATGAATGGGAGGGTTGGGGTTGGCTGCCGGGGAGGAGTTGGTGAAGTGGACGGTGACTTGGTGGTGGATAATCGTGGAATCCATTGAGTCAATTGGTGGAGTGAGATTGCCACGGTTCGAGTACGAAACTCGCAATGACGAGGGGGGGGCGACGAAAGAAATGACATGGGTGGTTTGACGGTTAACGAACTGGTTGGCTTTGTTGGCCCCCAGATTGGTTTCGATGAGAGAGTAAGTGTCGACAGCCTCTGGAGACAAAACCCCTGCGAGCTTTTTTTGTTCCATGAAGGATTGAAACGTTTGATTAGATGAGTGGATCATGATATTTTGATTTATTAGGTCCGTATATAAAATGTGTGCAATCTGGATCTTTTTTGACAACGGAAGACTCTTGGCCTTCTTGATTAAGGCTTGTCCGACGGCAGTGAGAGTGTCTCTCTTTTGAGTTGAACCCGGGAAAAAGCCAACCTCTGTTTTACCTTGAAGGAAGAGATAGAGATTGTCTGGAGTGAGCGTGGCATCGTATTCAGGCACAGGGAAACTGCCTATTTGATTGAGAACCTGTTTGATGGTGGAAAGATTGACGATGGCGAGGATGTCGGGATTGATTTCTTTGCCTTTTTCCAAAAACCAGCGGATGTTCTGTGCCGCTGTGGGGAAATCAGGTTCCCAGTCGGCGTTGGCGAGTTCCCAAGTGCCGTGGCCAAAAGCTTGCTGGATGGGTGTGGGTGGGGTGACGTGGCCACCTAATTGACCATTGGGAACGTAGATGTCCTGAAATGTAATTTCAGGAGAGAACTCAAGAACTTGAGGATTCAAGAACTCAAGACGTTTGGTGGAGAGGGTGATCTTGGAGTAAGAGCCGGCAAAGCCTCCGTTGGCACGCATCTCGGTGTCGTTACCAAGCAGAACAAGATATGAAGTGGGTTTGTCTATTCCCAGGAGGTAGTTGGTGAAGGGGAGGAAGGGGTAAATGACCCGGACGAAGGGAATGAGAAGAATAATAAGGGTGGAAAAGAAGATAGATAGAAATAAGAATAGAAAACGCTTCACAAAGTAATTATAAGTGAGATTGTTCTCTTGGGGTGAGTTTTCGGGCAGGCGCAGGGGCCTGCCCCTACGGGTGGTACGGTAGGGTGAAGGTGTAAATAAAAACCCTCCGCAGGAGCGGAAGGTTTTGACAGAGAGAAAGAACTATTTGGAAATCGCGAGGCATAATTCGAGCATGGCCTCGCGGGCGTTCTCATCGAATGCCGTCACCGGACCGGTCTCCACCTGGACAGGGATTACTTTGAAATAGTGGACGTTCGGTTTTCCCTCAAAATTGGACCCCACGAAGATTCTCGTGAAGGTGATTTGTTCGGTGGGGTTGATCTCGTACATCGCGTAGTACGCGACATACGAATCCGAGAGATCGTACGGGATTTCTTCAAAGCTGATGGGCAGGATTTCGAGCTTATATCCGCCCTCACCGTACTTTGGAGTGACGGTGGAGGGGTTAATGAACGGATCGACGTCGTCTATGCCTGAGGAGGCACAGGCGGAGAGGGCCAGAGAAAGAATAACGAGCAAAAAAACGATTAGAGAAGGTTTCATGGGGGCTCCTTTAGGGATATCGAAAGTTAAGGTAGAATTAGGCTGGATTATATCTTATAGTGCGCCTTTTGTCAAGAAACCCTACCTGGATCCTCCCCTTGACAGGGGAGGAGGAGATATTGACAAATGTATAAATAATGGTAATATTCATACATGATTAGTACAATAAATGTATCGTTTCCTTCAGAACTAAAGAAAGAGGCTCAAATGTTTATCAACGATGGATATTATGCTTCCTTTAGTGACTTGGTACGAACTTCTGTAAGAGAGTTACTTGAGAGACGATACCAAAAAATGATTGATGATTCTGAAAGGGATATCAAAGAAGGCAAAGCTGTGGTTTTGAAATCGGCAAAAGAAATTGAGGAGTATATAAACTGCCATATGAAATGAGGATAACTCCAAGTACTCAGTTTGATGAGGATCTTGAAAATCTTTCTAAAAAAGATAATATTCTTCTAAAGAGGGTGATTAAAACCTTGAGTTTATTGGGCGAAAATCCTAGACACCCTTCTTTGAGACTACATAAATTGATTGTTGAAGGGGTCCATTCTGTTTCTGTAACTATGAAAGTACGAATTATATTTCGAATTAGAAACAATGAGGCTATACTACTTAGAATTGGAAACCATGATGAAGTTTATTGAGAAAATTAGAGATTTGTTGTATTTGAGTCCACTTTATGACTGGCTGGGGAAGCGGTCGTATGCCCAGAGTGGGGAGGATTTGATTGCGTGGGGGGAGTTGGCGGAGAGGGTGCCACGGTGTCACAGTGCCACAGTGTCACAAGACAAGGGTTTTTATGTGGATGTGGGGGCGTATCACCCAAAATTGTTTTCGAATACATATTTGTTTTATAAAAAAGGATGGAGAGGAATTTGTGTGGATCCGAATCCGAAGATGAAAGAACTGTATCGGATAGCCAGGCCGAGGGATGTGTTTTTGAATGTGGGGGTGGGAGCTGAGGAAAGTGTCACAGCCATGTCTGCCGGCAGGCAGGTGTCACCGTGTCACGGAGAAAAGGGCCTACAAGGAGACTCCTTGAAGGCGGGGATGATGGAGTACTTTGAGTTTGAGGAGGGGGCGGCGAATACTTTTTCTCCGGAGCAGGCCAGAAAAAACCAAGAAGTAGGAAGGAAACTAATTGGGAAGAGAATGGTGCCGATACTGCCATTAAAAAAGATATTTGCTAAATATTTGCCAAAGGGGCAACAGATCGACTTGCTTTCGGTGGATGTGGAGGGAATGGATCTGGAGGTACTAAAGTCGAATGATTGGAAAAAATACAGACCGAGAATGATCATTTGCGAGGATCTGGAGTTTGATTTGGATAATAAATTAATGAGATTACATTTTGACGGGCAGGCACGGGGGCCTGCCCCTACGAATAAAATCCCCCTTGATCCCCTTTTGACAAGGGGGAAACAGGAAGGGGTAGGGGTGGTGGGGTTTCTGATGGAGAAGGGGTACAGACTGACGGCGAAGACGCCGTACTCGCTGATATTCAAGGGAAAGACGGTGGAGTGAGACCTGATCGTGAAATACACGATATCTTCGACCTACGGCAGGCAGGTTGCTTAACTCGCAATGACGGTGGTGATGGGAGACGGGCGGACGCGGGGGTCCGCCCCTACGGGGAAATCGTGAGGTGAGGGTGGTAGAATAGATTCTGCACTAACGATGAGTAGCCTAAAGATTTTTATCACTGAATGGGTGGGAGATTTTTTCAAATATTTGAGGATCCTGTTGTCGTATTTTGTGGCTCATCATCTGAAGCCGAGATTTTCGGCTTTTGAGTCGGTGAAATCAATCCTGGTAGGTAAGTTGTATCAGCAGAGGGGAAAACATGCCCAGCTAATAGTAAACTCGGTGATGGTGACCGTGATGGTACTTTCGGTGACTCTCGGTCCGTCTATCGTCGTCAACGATTCTCAAACTCAAGCGGTGATGTCTTTGGGGCTGGGAAATAAGTTTGCTTTTGCCCAAGAAAGTAGTGGTTCGGCAGAAACGGCTAGGATTCTGGGTTTGTCGACCGATTCTCAAATTGAGATGGATCCTCTGACTCAGGTATCCGACAAACCTAGAGCGGATATTCTGGACTATACGGTAGAAAATGGGGATACTTTGGCTTCTATCGCCAAAAAATTTGGAGTGGATACGGACTCAATTAAATGGCTGAATAAAGAGCTGAATGAGAAAAAATTGAAACTAGGCTCGATTTTGAAAATTCCGCCAGTGACGGGGGTGGTCCACACCGTGAAGAGTGGGGAGACGATTTATTCCATTGCCAAAAAATACAACGTGTCGGCACAGGCAGTGGTTGATTTTCCTTTTAATGAATTTACCAATGACGAGACCTTTGCAATTGCTATTGGGCAGAAATTAATTGTGCCTGATGGAGAAATGCCGGATGAACCGATACTTTCTCCTAGATCTAACTTGGCTGGTTTGCTGACACCCAACGCCGGTGCGGTTTCGGCGACCGGGAACTGGATCTGGCCGGCGGCAGGAAGTATATCGCAAGGATTTAAGTCGTGGCATAAAGGGATTGATATCGCCAATCGTGGTGGAGGGACAATTCTGGCCGCGGATTCGGGAAAGGTGCTGGTAGCAAGCTGGCTCGATAATACGGGTTATGGAAATAGAGTAGTGATTGACCACGGAAATGGAATCAAGACGTTGTACGCTCACATGTCTTCCTTCTCGGTGGTAGTTGGACAGACTGTAAAGAGGGGTGACAAGCTGGGAATGATGGGGAGTACGGGAAGGTCAACGGGGACACATCTACATTTCGAGATTCGATCGGACAAGGGGAATGCTAATCCGCTGTCCCAGCTGAAGTAAGGTAGAATATAGGCATGGTGGATCAAGCAAAACTATTGATACGAGCGGGAAATGGCGGTAACGGTGCCATCAGTTTTCGTCGAGAAAAGTTTATTCCCAAAGGTGGTCCGGATGGTGGTGACGGTGGTAAGGGAGGCAGCGTCTATATCGAAACTGATCCAAATCGCAATACACTGGATGATTTTGCCCATCAACAAAAGTTTGAGGCGACCGATGGTGATAAGGGTACCGGGAAAAAAATGTCTGGAGCTAAAGGAGAAGATTTAATAATTAAAGTACCACTAGGAACGATCGTGACACTGAAGCCACTGAGCACTGGAAAGATAGAGGTGGAGAATATTGCGGTAAAAGGGATGCCTCGAGAGC
>LCIE01000033.1 GCA_001000865.1 Candidatus Collierbacteria bacterium GW2011_GWC2_44_18
CGCCACCCTAAACAGACAGTAGACAAAACCCTTTTTAAAAGGCACTGTATACTAACCGTTATCTTACTGAGTGGTGCATTTCCAAGTAGAATGTGGGAGCAAGCTTTTCTTGATTATTACAGCCCTATAGCTTAAAATCACTCATAAGGCTCGCAATTTAACTTTTTGGAGGATGACATGGAAAATAAAATGAACTTGACCTTCTTGGGCATTCTGGCGTTTTCAACGATCTCAGCACTAATTTTAATCCTCAACGCCGTTTCTTCGACTGGTATGCCATTCTACGTTGCACTTATTGGTGTAATGGGGTTTGGTGGATTTTTGGCTCTATTCATTTTCGCCAGAGCCGATTTTCGGTATATCGTCTACCATACCAAGGCAAAGAGCTCCGGACCGGCCACCCTTGTCGAACTTGACAGTGGCCTAACAACCATTTACTTGGGCATCAAGGCTCCTGGACAATCATCAATGACAGTCGATCTTCAGGAAATTCCGGTGACGACTTTATTCTTCGGTCGCTGGAGTGTGTACGGAGATAAAAGGTCCAGCATCCAACTTTGGCAAGACCACCCCCTGTTCGGTGGCGGATGGTACTTCACCCAACATTAAACATTTCTCTATCCGCAGGACCCCGCTCAGCGGGGTCTTTTTATTTCATCCTCTCCTCTACTTTCTCCCAATTCACCACCTCCCAAAAGGCTTTGACGTATTCCGCTTTTTTATTTTTGTATTTCAGGTAGTAGGCGTGCTCCCAAACATCAATGGCCAATAATGGTTTGAAACCATCGACCATTGGATTGTCCTGATTTGCGGTGGAAAGTACCTCCAGACCTCCCTCATTATTTTTGACCAGCCAACCCCAGCCGCTTCCAAATCTACCAAGAGCCGTTGCTTCAAAAATCTTCATAAATTCCTCGACACTCTCAAAAGATTTTTCTAACTCCGTCCTAAGTTTATCTCCCAAATGACCCCCTCCCGGTTTCATCATCTCCTCCCAATAAAAATCATGATTCCACACTCCTCCCGCGTTATTTTTCACCATCGGCAGTTCTGAAGATAGCAGCTCCTCTAGGGTCTTTACCTGAAGGTGTTCATTTTCCGCCAAAGCCTTGTTCAAATTATCCACATAAGTCTGATGATGCTTATCGTGGTGAATCACCACCGTCTCTTTGTCGATTACTGGCTCAAGAGCGTCGTAAGCATATGGTAAGGTATCTAACAAATACGGATATGTTTTAATCATATCTTCAATATAGCAGGTCTATTTCTGGTGTCCTCTATCTATCCCGTAAAACTTTACTCGATCGCCTCTAAATTTGAGGTCGATACTTCCCAAACCGCCGTTTCTATGTTTGGCAATCGAAAGTTTCATATCCTCCAAATTGTTGTCATCAGTCCGGTACATAAACATCACCACATCGGCATCCTGTTCAATACTACCCGACTCTCGCAGATCGGCTAGCTGAGGAATCTTTTCGGTTCTACTTTCTATTCCCCGGTTTAACTGAGACAGAGCCAATACAGGAATCTTCAGCTCGCGGGCCAAATTTTTTAGACCCTGAGAAATCGCCCCCACTTCCTGCACCCGGCTCTCATAGCTTTTATCTCCAACCACAAGCTGTAAATAATCGACTACCAATAGTTTTAAACCAACCTGAGAATGTAACTTTCTCGCTTTAGTACGAAGTTCCAATATCGATTGACCCGGAGTATCATCAATGTATAAAGGACAATCAGCCAAAACTCCCATCGCTTCCGAAAGACGCGCGAAATCGTCTTCTTTTAGGTTGCCTGTCTTCAGTTTCCAAGCATCAATGTTGGCCTGACCCACCAGCATACGGTCGACCATTTCCAGATTACTCATTTCCAGAGCAAAGTAACCCACCGGCATTTTTCTCTCAACCGCAGCGAACTGGGCAATATTGGTTGCCAGGGTTGTTTTCCCGATACCGGGACGAGCAGCCAAAATAATCAAGTTACTATCCTGCATACCAGCGAGCATATTGTCCAGATCCGAGAAACCGGTTGGAACCCCTCGCAGTCCATCTGGTGAGTTATGTAATGAGTCCAACCGATCAAAACTTTCTGCCAAGGCGTCTTTAATCGGTATAAATGATTTACGTACATGGGTTTGCGACAGCGCATAAATAGATTGTTCAGCTTTATCAAGAATCTCCCCTAGGGGTTTTCCTTCATCAAATCCCATCTCACCCATCTGGGCCCCGGCGGAAATTAACAATCTTTTGATATAACAATCTCGTACAATCTGCGCATATTTTTGAACATGAGAAGCCACAGGCACTTCATTCGATAATTCGGACAAATGAGCTCTGCCTCCCACTCTATCCAACAATTTGTTTTTCTTCAACCAGTCGGAAACAGTCAGCACATCGATTGGGTCTCGGCTTTCATAAAGAGTCACCATGGCCTCAAATATCTTGCCATTGTTGTCGTTATAGAACATCTCCGGCTTCAAAACCACCGCAATATCCACTATGGCATCCTTATCAATTAAAACGGAACCGAGAATTGATTTTTCTGCTTCATCCGCGTGAGGTGGGAGCCTAAGATTAGCCATTCATCAGTAAAATTTGGGTGTCGTCGGGCAGACTACCTTCGTCTAATTTTATTTTATGGACAGACTCTCCAGAAACGGGAAACTTATTTTTCTCCAGAAAATTTTCCAAGGTGGTTAACTCCTGGATTTTTGACGCCACGGTTTTGAAATGCATCGGAATGGCGTATGAAGGTTGTATTTCTTTGATCATCTCCATCGCCTCATTTGCATCCAAGGTAAAAGTACCGCCCACCGGTACCATCAAAGCATCCACCGAACCCACCTTCTCGATCTGTGACTCAGACAATTTATGACAAATATCGCCCAAATGAAGAATATGCATACCATCCATCACAATAAACATTATTAAGTTCTTTCCTCGGTCAGCTCCATTGTTTTTATCATGAAACGTCTTCATCGCAGATATTTGTACTCCGGCAATCTCATACTCTCCTTCTCTATCTATGACAAAGGTACTTGGTCGACTAATTGGACCGGTAATCACGTCCAGAGCACTATGATCTTCATGTGGATGAGATACCGTCACCACATCGGCCACGTCTTTAGCTAGAGACAGACCAACCATATCACTCTTAAAAGGGTCAAGATATATAACCAAACCTCCTTTACTTTTCAACTTAAAACACGAATGTCCAAAATAGGTAATTTCCATGAAACAATAATACCACAGAGAGATCGGAAGTAAGGGTATATAATCTACATGCTATGCGCAAAGAAGTTTTACTTGCCGTTATATTTGGAGTTATTCTAGGAGGAGTAATTCTTTACGGGATAAACCTAGCCAACGAATCAGCTACCGATTTATCAAATGAGGACAAGACCTCAGCTGCAACAACACCCGTCGCCACCCCCACTCTTACTCAAAAGTCACTTTCTATCGTTAGTCCCCAAAACCACTCGGTCACTTCTGACAAACTCATCACTCTTACCGGGCGAGCCACTCCTGCTTCAAATATCGCCATCATCTCTGAAATAGACGACCTGATTATCGAGACCAGTCCTGCGGGTACCTTCTCTGCTCAAATAAACCTTATTAGTGGTGAAAACACAATCGCCGTAACTGAAGTTAAAAACGACAACACCACCATCACTGAATCCATAACTATCATACAAACACCCAACCTCCCCGAATGAAAAAAATACTCCCTTACATAACTTCACTTGCTATATTCGTCATTGCGAGTTTGGCAACCTGCCTGCCGGCAGGTCGAAGATGCCGTGTACCTACGGCCAGGTCTCACTCCATCCAGGTCTTAGCCGCCACCACAGTAGCCACTCCTTCAGCAACTCCTACAGAAGCCATCGTTACTCCTTCACAAACCCAAGACATCCAAGAAAAAATCAAGACTCTGGTCAAGGAAAATCTCAGCGCTACCGAATCAACCCTCAAAGAAAGAATTAATCAACAAACCCTGGTAGGTTTTGTAGGCCTTATTCAATCTATAAATTCCGGGAACATCACCATAAACACAAAAGATGCCTCCATTCTTCAAATTTCCACCAACGAAAAAACCACTATCACCAGAAACGGATCAATCATCAAATTGGCCTCTCTGGCCATCTCCGATAAAGTAATTGTTATTGGAACTCTACTTAAAGAAGATATCATTCTGGCTAAACGCATCATTGTTATCCCAGACGAGACAAATCCGGTGGTCTCCGGCACCATCGTCACCAAGGTCTCTTCTGTAGATATCAAGAAAAAACTTATCGGATTGATGGTAAACGACCAAGAAGTTCTTTATGGACTAACCAAAAAATCCACCATTAAGGTGGAAAATATCAAAGTCGGAACGACCATCTTTTCCATCACCAAGAAGTACGAAGGCAAAAACCTTCTCTCCCGCGCCAAAACACTGTAACACCTGCAGGGCCAGGCCCTGCAGGACCCGTCATTGCGAAGCACGCAGTGCTGTGGCAATCCATCCCCGTATTAAATACTCAATTTACAATGTAAAATATTTTTATGCCTGCCCTCAGCAAGTCTCGTTCCACTGCCTATCTTTTTTTACTGCTCAACACCGTCTTGTGGGGCATAGCCTCCCCTATCATCAAGTACTCTTTAAACTTTACTACTCCCTCGCTCTTTCTCCTCTACCGCTACATTATTGCAACACTGGTTTTCTTTCCTTTTTTTCTACTGCATCGGTCTCGCTCTCCTCAGCCAATGAATTTGAAACATTTGCTAATTCTTGCGCTCCTAGGTACTCCTCTCACTTTACTTCCTCTTTTTTACGGCCTCTCGGCTACCACCTCTATCGAAGCTTCACTTCTGGTATCTAGCAGTCCCATCTTCACTGTCATTGGAGGCATCCTCTATTTGAACGAAAAGCTTACTAGGAAGGAGTGGCGTGGAATTCTCATTGCCGTCATTGGCACTCTACTCCTTACTCTTGAACCGGTTTTTTCCAATCATGGAGGGCTTAGCTTAACCTCAATGAAAGGAAATCTACTCATAATTACCAGTAATATCATCTGGTCGGCTTTCCTGATTTTTTCCAAAAAAGACCATGTTGACCCCATTTCACTCACTTTTGTTTCTTTTGTGGTGAGTATCCCCTTTTTCTTGCTAACTACAGCATTTGAACATACCGGCTTAATTCTTAACCCACAAGCGCTAACAGGAATTATTTATATGGCCATCTTTGGCTCCATTATCGCTTTTTGGGCCTACCAAGAAGGTCAAAAAAGGATCGAGGCCTCCGAAGCGGCCATCTTTTCCTATCTCCAGCCGGCCTTTGCTATCCCCCTATCAATTGTCTGGCTAAAAGAACCCTTCTCTCCATTAGCCATGATCGCTACCGCCATTATCGTTTCCGGCGTCTTCCTCTCCGAAAAGCGCTAGGGTGTAGAATACTTCAAAAGAACACGAAAATCTGAGTTCAGGAGGCAAAGTTGAACCATAAATATTGGCTAATACTTCTATTAAACGAACAGATTCCCTGGAGTGACCTTCACTATGAAGACTCTCGAATTGCTGAAATAAGTGCCATGCTCGCAGAAGTAAAGGTCTTTTTGCTGAGTTTGCCCCGTCCAATTAAAATTACGCCTACCTATCCAAGAATGATGAATTCTCTATCAAAGTTAAAATACGAATTCACCTTCACAAATTCACACTTGCTTCGGCACGATTGCAAGATGCAATGGAACTTCGAGAATGCCTTGGCTGAACACAATAACGACTTCGCATATTTTTTTCGACTACTTTTCTCCATTCCTCAATAATTCAATTATCAAAGCTTCCCCCGGGAAGCTTTTTTGTACCCAATCCGCCTAGTATGGGTGCCTGAAACACACTTTTGTGGTAGAATACCTGAGCTATGAAACAGAACATTCACCCAATTTACGAAGCAATGGCCGTTACCTGCGCCTGCGGAAACACCTTTACTGTCGGCGGCTCCAGAAAAACTCTTCACGTCGATGTCTGCGACAAGTGTCACCCTTTCATTACCGGTACTCAGAAATTCATTGATGCTATGGGCAGAGTCGACAAGTTTATTGCCAAACGCAAGGCCGCTTCCGGCTATGTGGCTAAGAACAAGAAGAAGGATGAGGTCGATCGAACTCCCAAATCCCTCAAAGAAATGCTCGAGGTCAAAAAGAAAGCCGAAGCCAAGACTGTCGAATCTCCCGTTGCCTCCTTATAGATCCATCTAACCTCCCCACATCGTCATTGCGAATCTCGTACTCGAGCTGTGGCAATCCATCCCTTTCTGGATCCCTGCCTGCCGGCAGGCAGGGCCACGCTACGCTCGCGATGACAATTGATAATATAAAATGATCACACATGGACAACCCCTACATACATGCAGAAATCGAACGAATCGAGGCTGAAATAAAAGACAACGAAGCCTTGTCTACCGATCCGGAACTCGGAGCTCTCGCTACAGCAGAAGTAGCGAGACTCAAATCCCAGCTCGACAATCTCCTCTCCAGCCAGGTTACCGAGTCTCAAGAGGAAGAAGCTAGCGAAAACTTCGACGACTCCCCTGCTATCATCGAAATACGCGGTGCCGCCGGCGGGGACGAGTCCAAGTTATTTGCCAACGACCTCCTTCGTATGTATACCCGCTTTGCCCAGGATCACGGCTTTTCTATCGAGAATATCGACGAGGGTGTAATTCGAGTTAGCCGACCAGACCGCTCTCTTTGGGACCATGGTGCTTTTGAGACTTTCCAGTACGAATCAGGCGTCCACCGTGTTCAAAGGGTGCCGGAGACAGAAGCTGCTGGCCGAATCCACACTAGCACCGCTACAGTGGCTGTTTTACCTGAAGTCAAACCGAACCAGCTGGAAGTCAAGGACCAGGACCTGGAATGGCAATTTACCCGTGCAGGCGGCCCAGGAGGCCAAAACGTCAACAAGGTAAATACCGCCGTTCGCTTGACTCACAAGCCCACAGGCTTGACCGTTTTTGTTCACGAAGAGCGTTACCAAGCTAGAAACAAGGAAATCGCCCTCAATATGATCCGTTCCAAGATCTGGCAGCAGGAAGAGGAAAAGCGCCTCAGCACCCAGTCCGACAAACGTTCACTCGCTGTCGGCTCCGGCATGCGCGCCGAAAAGGTCAAAACCTACAACTTCCCCCAAAACCGACTTACCGATCACCGTCTGAACAAATCTTGGCACAACCTCAAGGAAATCATGGAAGGTCGCCTAGAAGAAGTTTTTGCATTCACCCTCTCCGGCTTCAAATCACTCACTTAAACCACCCTATAACTTGCTTTCTCACACGCTTTGTGCTATACTACACAGGTCTAGTTCGCAGTCTTGAAATTCAAACAAATTGGAGGCACACATGTCAGATTACATTTCTCCCGAAGCTCAAGCACGTCACGCCCAAGCCGTTGCCGCGTACGCTCTTTCAGAGCAAAAGCGCAGCCAGAGTAACGCCATCCGTTTCGTCCTCAACTTTCCGATCCTCATAGCGGTTCTCTATGCGCTAAACACCGTTGGTTTCATCACCGTCACCGCCTCCTCAACAGTTGGCCTGACCGGTCTGCTGACCACCATCGCAGTCATCGCTCTGATCTTCATGTTGATTCGTAAGTTAGCAGGCTATGCCTACGGCACATTCATTCTGTTCACCTGCTGCACCGGGATCCTA
>LCIE01000034.1 GCA_001000865.1 Candidatus Collierbacteria bacterium GW2011_GWC2_44_18
TGGCTCCCCCGCGTGGACTCGAACCACGAACCTTCATCTTAACAGGATGTTGCTCTACCATTGAGCTACAGGGGAATAAAAACGTACACATATTACAACAAACCCTATTTTACCAACACACCACCCTCCTTATCAAGTAAAACAAGCCCAGCATGAACTTCTCTATGACAATTAGCACATATCAGTAAGCACTTTTTAGCCTCAGCAATAATTATCATCCATCTTCGAGTTAAATCTCGCTGAGATAGTTCAAAAGCCTTTGTAGATCCGTCAATATGATGAAAGTCTAAGGCAACCAAACACCTAGAATAGCCACAAATTTGGCATTTTCCTCCTTTGATGCTAACCAGCTCTTTCTTAAGTCGCAATCTTCTTCCCGATGTTGCTTTTGCCAAGTATTCTCTCCTATCAGCATATTTTCTTTTCTCCACTACAATTAATTTACCATAAAAAAACCGAAGCTTCACAACCATATTGGATATCTAACCAGGTTCGAATATCAAACCAATTTCCCCAAAACCACATTTAGCAAGGCTAACACAACCGCCGCCAAAAGCGCCGCTCCAAACCCATCCACCTTGAATCCGGTCACAAAATTACTCATCAGCATTATCAAAAAAGCGTTGATCACGAAAGTAAAGAGTCCTAAAGTCATTATGTTCACCGGCAAAGTCAGCAGTATCAGGATTGGTTTCAGCACAATTGACAACACACCCCAAACAATCGCCACCACTGCAAGCCCCTGGAAGTTCTCAATCTTCACTCCGGGAACTATATAAGCCGTTACATAAAAAGCCAACGCATTCACAATTAGGTTGATTAACATACCTCATCATATTCAAACCCCTTCCCCTTGTCAAATTCCAACGTTACGTCATAATTGTCTCCGTATGACAGAAAAGCTTAAAGGAATCTCGGGATCTATGTTTGCCGGTAAGACTGAGGAACTTATCAGTGAAATCAACCGCGCCGAAATTGCCAAAAAACACGTCTTGGTAATAAAGCCTCGTCTGGACGATCGATGGGGCAAGATTGACAAAATCAAGGCTCACTCCGGCGCCGAACATGATGCCTATCCTGTCTCACACCCCCAAGAAATTCTCACTCTTGTTGATCAATATTTGGAGGTTACTCAGAAATTAGATTTGGTAGCCATTGATGAAGTTCAGTTTATGTCGGAGGAAATTATCGATGTGATCAAGATTCTTCTCGAAGCAGATATCAAGGTAACTTTTTCCGGTCTTGCTACAGATTTCAGGGGGGAACCATTCGGACCCATGCCTACACTACTTGCGCTATCTGATGAAATAAATAAACTCACAGCTATCTGTACCTATGAAGCCAACGGCGAATGTTGCGGCCAACCAGCCACCAAAACCCAAAGAATCATCAACGGCCAACCAGCCCATTACAATGAGCCGATTGTCCTAATTGGAGCAGAACAGAAATATCAGGCCAGATGTCCCAATCACCATCAAGTACCAGGAAAGCCTACCCCACGAACTAAATAATTACTTGACCCATCCAAACTTCAGAAAATCTTGACGGGTATATGAAGCCAAATCAACTTCATTCAGCTTAGATATTTCGTACCATTTAAGTGACATAGAAATTTCTTCACTAACTATTTTTGGAGATCCTGTGATAGTCCCTCCGAAAACCATTACGTGCCACACATCTTCTCCATTTTCAAAGTCATCTTCATAAAGAATTTTTCCGGGTACAAAGACAACATTGAGCTCTTCCATTATTTCTCTAACGATCGCTTGTTCGGGGGTCTCATCATTTTCGACTTCTCCCCCAGCATTCTCCCATTTTCCAGCCTGACCGCGACTACTCATACTCCTCTGGTGCAGAAGTATTTTATTACCTTGCCTAATAACTGCTGCAACCGCAAATTTTCTCATTACTCCAAGTAATCTTGTAGTTTCCGTCTGCGTGAAGGATGGCGAAGTTTTCTTAAAGCTTTACTTTCTATCTGCCTAATCCTTTCTCTGGTCACTCCAAATACTTTACCAACCTCCTCGAGCGTTAACGGTTTACTTCCGTCTAGCCCAAATCTCATCCGAAGGACCTTACTTTCTCGCTCAGTCAGAGATCCCAAAGCTTCCTCCAGATTTTCATGCATTAGCTGTCTGGAAGTCGCTTCGTACGGAGTTGCCTGTCTTTCGTCGGGAATAAAATCACCCAAAAGCGAGTCTTCATCATCACCTATTGGAGTCTCTAAAGAGGTTGTTTTCTGGGCAATCTTCAATATCTCTCGAACTTTCTCGGGGGTGGTCTCCAGCTCTTCTGCCACCTCTTCATCAGTGGGCTCTCTTCCAAGGTCCTGCATTAGTTTTCTTTGTGTTCGGATTAGTTTGTTGATCGTCTCCACCATGTGTACCGGAATACGAATAGTTCTGGCTTGATCAGCTATTGCTCTGGTAATTGCTTGACGGATCCACCAAGTCGCATAGGTTGAGAACTTAAACCCCTTTGTCCAGTCATATTTTTCTACCGCCCGAATCAAACCCTTGTTACCCTCTTGAATCAAGTCTAAAAAACTCATGCCTCTTCCCATGTATTTTTTGGCGATCGAAACCACTAGTCGCAGATTTGATTTGGTGAGCATGTCTTTGGCTCTCTTATCGCCCCTTTCCACCTTCTGAGCCAAAGCAATTTCTTCATCTCGCTTCAAAAGTGGAATTCTTCCGATTTCCTTGAGGTACATGCGAACCGGATCATTCACTTCGGTTTCTTCCAGCTTAGACAAAGACTCCAACTCTTTCTCTAGGTCGCTCGAGGCGGCCGCTATTTCAGCATCTTGTCCTGCCAAAACACTTTCGAACACATCTATATCTGCCTTAAAAAGAAGCTCATAGAGATAATCAAGATCATTTACTTGGGTTTCTGGCAAAGGAAAATACTCCAGGATATCATCTTGAGTTACAAACCCCTGTTCTTTCCCCAAAGCCAAAATATCCTTGATTTTCAACTGAATTGATGAGCTACTCTTTTTATCGGCCATAATATTCTCTCCTATTTTAACACAGGGAGCCTCCTCACAGCCAAGCTAAGTCCAGAAATTATCCCAAAAGAAGCATTATTTTGTTCTCTTCTCTGTCCAAAGAGCTTAGCTCTCTCGATAAGGACTCTTCCTTGAGCTCATCCTTTTCCTCTCTAGCCTTCTTCAAATCTCCAATCAGTAATTTACGCTTCTCTCGGATAGACTCTCGAATGAGTTGTACTGCCAGCCCCCAGACATCACCCTCAGTCGTTTCATCCTCTCCCTCAGCCATGAAAGCATCATTAATTAAACCTTTAAGTTCTGAGGGTGCCAGCTCAGCCTGTTTGGCTGGACTTACTTCGTCACACTCCAACACCCAATGTAAAGCTTTTCCCGATGCCCCCAGCGGTATTATGTCCTTCATCCAAGATTTAATTTTCTTTTTTGCCTCAGGACGAATTAATAGCCCTCCTACCAATCTTTTGGCCAGTTTCTCCATCTTGTTGTCCACCGCTACTTCCTCAACCTTATTTTGACTATACTGCCCGCGTGTATCCTTACCTAGCTTGACTCTTTCCATCTCTGATTTCACCACCGCCGATTCGACCCCAAGTTTCTCCGCCAGTTTCTTTGTCCACACTTCTTTTATCACACTGTTCTCAATTTTCATAAAAATAGGTAAGACCTCCTCCGTTACCTTCCTCATTCCAGAAACTGTAGTAACATCATTCTTTGCTAGAGATCTCTTCATTACAAATTCGTAAACTTCAACAGCCGACTCCACCATTTCATTCCATTTTCCTGGGGATTTTCGCGCAATTTCGTCAGGATCCTTACCTCCTTCTATCTGGACCACCTTAATTTCTAAACCTCTTTTTTCTGCCAATTCAGCCGATCGTTTGATCGCCGTCGTTCCGGCATCGTCAGCATCCAGAGACAAATAAATTATTGAGGCCAGTCTTGCCAATAGCTCCACTTGTTCGTCTGTCAAGGACGTGCCTCCCACCGCCACTGTTTCGGTAACTCCCGCCCCAAAGGAACTAATCATATCCATTTGTCCCTCAACTAGCACCGCTCTTTTTCTCTCTCTTATTGCTTGTCTCGCTTGATAAAAACCGTAAAGCATTCGTCCCTTATGATAAATTACGGTTTCCGGAGAATTCAAATATTTAGGCTCTCCCTCTTTGGCAAGAGAGGGCAATATTCTTCCCGTAAAACCAACCACTTTACCACCCGAATCTTGAAGAGGAAACATTATTCGTCCTCTAAATTTATCATAATAGCCACCACCACTTCTCTTGCTAATAAGACCGGCCTTTTCAAGTATTTCTTCGGAATATCCCTTTTTCTTTATCAAGTAACTCATTAAGTTATCCCAACCTGAAAGAGAGAATCCTAAATTGAAAGTCTCTATCAGCTTGGTATTAATTTTTCTGTCCACCAAATATTTTCGAGCTTCCTCACCTGACTTACTCTCTGTCAGTAGCCAATGGTAATAGCGGGCCGCCAATTCCATCACCTCCAATAATTTCTGTTTGTCGCCACCTACATCAAACTTTCTCGCTACCAGTTTCACCCCTGCTTTTCCTGCCAACCTTTCCAACGCCTCACGGAAATCAATTCCCTCAATCTCCATTAAAAACTTGATTGAGTCACCCCCTGCTCCACAGCCAAAACATTTATAAAGCCCCATCTCTTCGTTAACCATGAAAGAGGGAGTCTTCTCGCTATGAAAAGGACAGAGACCTTTGTGATGCCTACCGATCTTCTTCAAAACAACGTATTGCCCAATTAGCCCCACTATGTCTGTTTTTCTTTTTACTTCCTCAACTTGATCTTCCATCTTTGGGTTTTATTAGTATCAATCTACCTTAGATTGTACCAAAAAACACGTTCGTCATTGCGAGGAAGGCAACCTGCCTGCCGGCAGGTCGAAGATGCCGTGTACACACGGCCAGGTCTCATTCCATCAAATGATCTTAGGTAGGTAAGTATTTTTTTACAATCGTCGGAATATCTTTGATGTCGATATTTGCCTTTACGATGTAGTCCTTCGCTCCCAACCTCATTCCCTCATCAATACTGGTTTCTTGTTCGAAATTAGTCAAGATAACCACTGAAATATCTTTTGTCTCCGGATTTTCCCTCATCATTTTCAAAATCTCAAAACCACTTTTGATGGGTAGTAAAAGATCTAGTAGCACCAGATCCGGCTTTTCATTGAATATCATCTTCTCGGCCTCCTCTCCATCAGTTGCCACCGAAATATCGTACCCTTCATCCTCCAAGGAAAGAGTTAGGGCATTTACTAACACCGCATCATCTTCGACGATCATCACCTTCTTTTTGTTATCCATTCTTTTTTTTGTTTAATTGGTAATTTTACAAAAAACGTAGTTCCCGTACCTTCCTTTGAATCAAACCAGATTTTTCCACCGTATCCTTCGACTATACCCTTAGTTAAATATAAACCCAAACCGGACCCAGGTACATTCTCGGCCACGTTATCGGCTCTAAAGAATTTTTCAAAAATTCTCGATTTCTGTGATTCTGGAATTCCCAAGCCTCTATCTTTGATTGAAAATAGATAGTTTTCTCCTTTTTTTTCTAGCCGGATATCGATTTTTGATCCGATTGGAGAGTATCTACCGGCATTATTCAGAAGATTTCCAAACACCTGAATCATCTGAATCTTGTCCACCCCCATCTCATACTTTTCGGGAATTTGATCCATTCCATCCAATTGGATATTCTTTTCGGCAAATAATCTACTTTGTAGGTCTACCGCTCCTTGACAAATCTTTTTGATAGAGTAATTCTCCGGATTCCTTACGTCAGACCCACGACCATTCTTATTGGTAACCAGCAAGTCATCTACTAAGTCAATCAATCGCTGATTGCTTTCACCTATGCTATTTATATATTTCACGATACTTTTGCTGGAAGTTTTAGTAGCTTCTCCTCTTAATAGCTCAATGAACCATTTGATTCCCGTCAGAGGAGTTCTCATTTGATGACTGGCCATAGAAATAAAGTCCTCTCTTATTTTTTCCAGCTCTCGCTGTTTGGTCACGTCTCTCAGCACCCATACTGTTCCCACCATTTTTTCGTTTTGGTCTATTATCGGTGACGCTACCCCGTCAACCGAGATCCTTGTTCCATCCTTTTTCCTTACTATCAAGGTTTCAAGTGGCCTAACCAATTTTTTCTTTTTAAACACAGCATCTATCAAATCGTTCGGTTGTTTCCCGGAGGATTCATAAGATAACTTGATCACTTCCTTTATTTTTTTTCCCACCATCTCTTCTTCTGATAGTCCAAATAATTTTTCCATGGCAGTATTCGCCAACACAATTCTTTTTTCTGAATCCGTGACGAATACGGCATCCCCAATATCTCGCAATACCGCCTCCATCTTTTGCTTTTCGGATAAGATTTTGGTATTCAATGTTTTTAGAGAAGCCTCGCTCACTTCCAATGCAAGATTCACCATATCTCGCTTTATGCAATCTGGCATAATGGACATTTCGCGTTGGTTTTTGAGTGATTTTTAACTTTGTGATTTCAAGTAAAAGTACCATTTAATGAGATTAATTTTTCGATGATGTTT
>LCIE01000035.1 GCA_001000865.1 Candidatus Collierbacteria bacterium GW2011_GWC2_44_18
TCGCCACCCTAAACAGACAGTAGACAAAACCCTTTTTAAAAGGCACTGTATACTAACCGTTATCTTACTGAGTGGTGCATTTCCAAGTAGAATGTGGGCGAGGCTTTATTTGAAGCGGGAATGACCTATATAGTTGACATTTGATTGTTTTTGGAGTATACTCGTGCCAGACTGAATTGTTCCTTAATTCCCCCCAATTCCCCCCGCCTGAGGAGGTGGATCATGAAAAAAGTGTTGTTTTTGATTTTTGTCATTGTAGTTTTGGCAGGATTGGCAATTTTCTACCTGCCGGTTTATGACGGAAGTGGAGCTTTGATTTGGGGGACCTACTGTCATCACGATCCTTACAAAGACACCGTTAAGTGTCTTGAATATGGTAAGGATGTGGTAACTCTGGCCGACGAGAGGTGGCCGAGATGCACCGATCACTTCATCTTAGGAGAGGAAACGGTTATTGAAACTTTTGTGATAGATGGCTCCCAAGGCGCGCCGCGCAACTTCTTTGATGGAGGGTGGTATATTCTGCAGGAAGGGAGTTGTGAAATATCCCATCCGGCCGGATAAGGCTCCGAAATCTAGGTTTAGCGTCTCTTTACGGAGGCGCTTTTTTATATCTTGTCTATGGGGGTGAGGCCGTCAGATGTTTCTTTGAAGATCTGGCCGCCTTGTTTGAGGATATGATCAGTGAAGAGAACTCCGTCAAGATGGTCGTTTTCGTGCTGGATATAAGCAGATTCTACGTCTTCAAATTTTCGGTGGCGGGGGACCAATTGACCATCGACCGGTGTTAGATAATCGATCTCGATCGAGTAAGGTCGGTCGACAAAACCCCAGATCTTGGGTAAAGAGAGACAGCCTTCTAGCCAACGATCTTTCTTTTTGGTATGAATATCGGAAAGCATAGCCTCAGAAGGCTTGGAGATGGTCGGGTTGATGAAGATTTCCTGTTTTCCGTTTATAAAGATGATGAAGAGCCTTCTATCCAAGCCTACTTGAGTGGCCGCCAGGCCAACACCCTCAGGATCCTTGGATGACTTGAGGATCTTGATCATTTCGGAGATTTGCTTCTCTAGCTTTTTGTCATAACTAGCTACGGGCCGTGCCTTGATGCGAAGAAATTTGTCTGGAGTGACGAGGATTTTCATTAGAGTATTTTACCACAGACCTATAACAATTGCTTCTTTCTACTTCAGCTGAGAAAGTTTTTCTTTTGCGGCTTGGTAGTCTGGCTTCAGGTCGATGGCTTTTTGAAAAGCCAGTTTGGCCTCGTCCTTATTGTTGAGCTGGGAGTAAAGAACACCAATGTTGAAATAATTGGCGGCGTCGGTAGGAGAGAGCTCGGAAATTTTGAGAAGAGTCTGAGCGGCGTCCATATTGAATTTTGGATCAAGCGTCCCCAGAGTTAGTTCTGTTCTTGCTTTTGTCTTTAAAAGATTTAAATTATATTTATTCATGGATACTGCCTTTGAAGTATTGATGACAGCATCGGATATGAGTTGTTGGAGATAGGCGTTGGCTTGTTGTTTTAGGTTTGCCGAGGTAGAGGCCGTCATGGTTTCAATTTTAGGAGCGATAATCTGAACTGCTACTAGAGCTTGGACGTTTCCCAGCTGAGCGTAATAAAGCGGTTCGCGGGGATTTAGCTTGACTGCATTGAGATTTTCGGTGAGATTAGATCGTCCTGCAGTATAAGCGAGGTCCGCCGTCCACATTCGGCGGACTCCCATTAAAAGCCAGATGGCCACAATGACAATCAATACTGAGCCGAGTGTTTTGTCCAGAGAAATGTTTTGAGAATGTATTTTTATTTTGTCTGTAGTAGTCAGAAAAATCGCCGGGAATAAGAAAAAGAAAAGCGCCACGTCGACGACTGAGAAGCCGAAGTAGTTGGTGATGAGGATGCTAAGGAAGCCGAGGAGAAGGGGGGAAGATAGATCCGTCATCGCGAGCGGAGCGTGGCGATCCAGATAATCGGAGTTTATTTTTATAGATTGCCGCGTCGTTTCACTCCTCGCAATGACGGAGGTGGTAAAGAGGCGAATGATGGAGAAGATGAGAAAAAGATAACTAAGAAGGCCGAGGAAGCCAGTGTTGGCGAGAAAGTTTAAATACTCGTTGTGGGCTTTGTTGTAGAGGAAATCAGATTCTGATGTCAAGTTGTGGGCGGTTGGGCGGACCCAGTAATAGGTGTAACCAAAAGTTTCTACTCCGGTGCCAAAGAAGGGATATTTTTTTCCCAGCTCGAGAGCTCCTTGCCAGACCACGCGGCGAATAGACATTGAGTCCGACCCACCAATGCGGGTTTTGTTTTCTTCGGTGATGATAGCAGTCGCGTTGGAGTAAAAGGGATTAATTTTGTTAAGTGATTCGATGGTTCTTTGAACAGCGTTCCCTTTGATAAATAAGAGAATCAAGATGAGAACTGCCAATCCAATCAACAACCTTGGTCGCTTTTTTTGAAGAATAACAGTAACGATAAAGACAAGCAAGATACTGGCTGTGGCTCCGATGCCGGACTGGGAGCGAGTAAAGATAATTGCGGCCAGAAATAATATTGAGAGGAGAGAATACATTATGCGAGGTGCTAAGGGCTTGGTGCGGAGTGCAGAGAAGAGAGAGATGGGGAGAAGGGCAATTAGATAAGCAGAGAGCCAGTTGGGTTGGCCGAGGGTGGAGAAGACACGATTTTGGACATCTTGGACCCAGATGTGTTTATCGATGCCCATTTTTTCTAAGACAGCATAAAAAGCGGTTACTGCGGCGGTGGCCAGAATAGTGCGGATAAGATTCCGAACGGCTTTGGCTTGGCCGGAGAAATGGGTAACTAGGGCGTAAAACAGAACGATATAGCAAATGGTGGAAACCAGTCCGCCGTGAAATCTGGAGTAATAACCCCAGAGACTGGTGTGGCGATCAATGGAGAGGAAAGTGGAAACTACCTGAGAAGAAAGAAACAAAAGAAGAGGGAGGTTGAGGGGTGTTTGGGCAATTTCAAAGCGTTTATTTTGAAATGATCTAATTCCCCATGCGGCCGCGATGACAATGGTCATGGCGTAGACGAACATCATCTTGTTGAACTCAAAGACTTCGGAGGTGAAAGGCCAGAGGAGAAGGGGGGTGACGAAGAATAAGGCGTAGAAACAGTAATGAATGAAAGTAGCGGGTTTTTGAATTGTGGTGGGGAAGACTTTTTCTTTCGAGGACATGGAGATAGTTTAGCAGAGAATAATGATAGAATTTGGGTATGCCTGAATCCTTTTCACCTGAACTCTTTTCTGAAGAAACCCGGAACCGAATCAGAGAACTTCAAAAAGAAGGACCTGTTTCAAGTAATGCTATTGCCGAAGCCATGTTGGAAGATGTTGATTTTGTGGGTGCAGGAGGGCGGGTGGTGGTCGCGAGAGTGGAGGGTGGAGGTGGAAAATTGGCGGCTGTCAGTAGGAAAGAAGTTTCGCCTGAGGAGGCAGTTACGGTTTATTACAACCAAGCACTTTTAAGGATGCTTTTTCCTGATAACTTTCCGGAAATTTATGCGTCCTACGGAAAATCAAAAGGAAAGGGAGTCTCGGTAAACTTTCGTGAAGAGATTATTGGAAGGGCATTTACCAAGCAAGAGGCTCAAAAACTTCACACTGATAATTTAGTGAAGGAGCCTATGGTAATAAAATCCGAAGAGCACCCTTTCTCTAAAGTAATAAGAGCTATGAAAGAAATAAATATTCCAATTGTGTTTGACAGAAATGAAAGAAATTATATGGTCGGTCCGAGCGACGAGGAGTACTTTGTAGATACAATTAACTTTCGCGATTGGACCGAAGAGCATAAAAACAGTTGGCTTGACTATATGAGAGATAAAGGCTGTTCGCAGGTCGAGATGGATCGGGCCTCGCGTTATATAAATAGAATTATCACGGTCAATCAAAAGGTTATACCGACGGCGAAAATTCGAGAAACACAGGTTTTTGCATAAAAAAACAGGCTGCTCAACGAGCAACCTGTTTTGAGGTTTAGGGAACAGCATATACGAGGCTTGCGGACCATTGTAAGTAGGCCGCGCCTCCCACGACTTCATCTCCAGGGATTCCGTCTACTACTAAAACGACCAATCCCATGAGGGCGAGAACTTTGAACGAAGCACTCTCCATTTTAGAGAAGTCACCAGCGTACACGGTGATTTGAACATCACCAGGTTCATCACTGCCCGGGAATGGGACTGGGAAGTCCGCCGGCATGGCGTCGAGCCGTTTTGCCGAATAGGTTTCATTATGGTCTTTGCGGATCTGATCAACATCTCCCGGGGTCTTGGGCCACTTTTGAATAACGCAGCGGAAGAAGTAGCCTACTTCAGCCATGATACTGGTGGCCTTCGGGCCATCCAGCACAGTGAGAGGTTTCAGTGAGCCGACCATTCGCCCGAGCGTGTTCCCCATGACGGGCGCAATGAGGGTAGGAGGTGCACTGTCGCGAAATATGGCCAACCATTTCATTCCCTCAAAGTAGAACTGGATGGCAGTTGAATCACTGCCAACGCGAATAGCGTCTGGTTGGATTTGGCCATTGGCCAGTGCTGTAATGGCACCGACTGATGCGGACCAGGCCACGCCTTCGGCCACACGGAAAGCCAAATGACCGATGATGGCGGAGCAGGTGATGGGATTCACTTTCGCTATGGCCGCTCCGGCCATGACCAAACCGTCAAGATTCCGTTCGTAACCATCTTCACCCAGATAGTTGGAAGGCATGATGATTACGCCGATTGGCCCATTCGGGTCGATTCCGAACTCAGTCAGGTTGGCGGCTGTTTCTTCGGCCGACATGGGCTCAATGGGAAGAAGCGCATGCCCATACCAGATGGATGGCATGGCGCCAGGAATGTATTGCGATGCCCCCGTTGGGACCATCACTCGGTGATAGTATTGTTGGGTAGTGGCGTCAAAAACGACTGGCCAAACGAGAAACGGATCCACGGGTTGATCTGCCTTCGGTTCGGTCAGGCCGCCGCCGCAGGCGGAGAGGAGAGTGGACAAAATCACCATTGAGGACAAGAGTACGAAAGAGGTGTTGTTTTTCACTTGGGGCTCCTTTCGGGTGCCAACTTGGGAAAAAAGATGTTAGAGAGCTGGAAGTAGCCTCTTGAAGATGGTGAGAAGTATAGCACACTTATGCCTAAATGTCAAGTTATGGGATAAAACGTACCTCTCGCTTAAATGGCTATACTTTGATATTATTTAGCCATATTATGATAGCCTTTTTAATTCACAATGTTTGAAAAATTATGGAGACTTGCTACCCTCGATGTGGGCATAGACTTGGGTACGGCTAATGTAGTGGTTCACGTTCGAGGTAAAGGAGTGGTAATTCGTCAGCCTTCGGTGGTTGCTAGGCACATGAAGACGAAAGAGATCCTGGCTATGGGGGACGAGGCCAAGAAGATGCTGGGGAAGAACCCAGCCAATATCGAAGTAGTGAGACCCCTGCGTGATGGCGTGATAGCGGACTTCGATGCCGCTGAGGCCATGCTGAAGCATTACATTGTGGAAGTTCATGAGCTCTACAAAGGTCTAGGGTTCAAAATTCCCCGGCCCAGAGTGGCGATCGGGATTCCCAGCGGAGTGACTGAGGTGGAGCGAAGAGCAGTACAGGAAGCAGCACTTGAAGCTGGAGCGAGAGCGGTGTTTCTTATCGAAGAGCCGATGGCGGCGGCTATTGGTTCGGGGCTACCGGTGGAGAAGGCGGAAGGTCAACTGATTTGTGATATTGGCGGAGGTACCAGCGAGATTGGAGTGATCTCTCTGGGGGGTTTAGTGCTTAACAGAAGTTTACGGGTGGCAGGGGACGAACTTACGGAATCGATCCAAAATTTTGTTCGATTGAAATACAACTTACTACTAGGTGAAAGTACGGCAGAGGAAGTGAAGATTGCGGTGGGGTCAGCCTATCCTCAGAAAAAGGAAAAAGAGGGCAACCCTTTGCAAATAGTCGTTCGGGGTCGAAGTTTGGAAGACGGTCTGCC
>LCIE01000036.1 GCA_001000865.1 Candidatus Collierbacteria bacterium GW2011_GWC2_44_18
ATTGACCAAACCCTTACCGGCACTGAGGTATGTCACTTTCCAAAAAGTGAACTTGTTTATGTTGGTTTTTGAGATGTGGCCGGCCACACTACCTCTAATCAACAACCCCACGGCAGAGCCGGTGGGGTATGAGGAGCCAGCATGGGCTAGTCTTAACTAGAGTAAACGAAGTTGGCTCTCATTCGTAGTCTTTCCTTGGCTGGAGACATATCTTTCTACCATTCTCCAGTTTCCCCGCTCGCTTACTGTAGCTAGGTAGAAACCATCAGCCCAGAACTCTCCTCCCCAGAGTTCTTTCTTCAGCGCAGGAAATCTTAAGAAAAGTTGTTTAGCCGTAATACTCTTGAAGATTCGTACTACATCAGACCCTCCGAGCTTAGGTGGGAATGAAGCGAGTAGGTGAATGTGATTACCATCAGTGCCAATCTTTTCGAAGTCTATGTCGTACCTCAACCCAATTTCCTGCGCGATATCTTTAATGGCGAGCGGTATCTCATCTGTCAGAAGTACTTTTCTATACTTAACAGGAAAGACGATATGGTAATGGGTGTTGTAAACATTGTGAAAGGTTTTTTCCAAGCCCATGCTCCTATTTTAATGCGGAAACCGAGGGTTTCCCCACTTTCCTACAGAGAGTTGCGCGGCAGAGCCGCGAAGTAAGGAAGAAAATCTATTTACTGATAAAAAATATGGATTTTCAGATTAGTTTGAGGGGATTATTTTTGGGACTTTTATCATTTGTTTTCGGACACATCGCGATTCACTGCTTTCTGGACCGGTGAGCATCGAGGATTAAACGGACTAGGTTACTCTA
The DNA here is from genome assembly GCA_001000865.1 of Candidatus Collierbacteria bacterium GW2011_GWC2_44_18. Taxonomy (GTDB): domain Bacteria; phylum Patescibacteriota; class Microgenomatia; order UBA1400; family MFAQ01; genus UBA10133. The sequence goes on from LCIE01000036.1 coordinate 815, forward strand.
TTGCTTTTTTTGGCGACTCGATACCACTTGAAGCTTATCCAAAAAGGATAATGGGCTTGGGGCTAACAGCGGTGCCTTTTCTGGCACATACGGCTCTGACAACCTCACTAATACTCGGGAGGACAACTGATTCAAGGTGGGTATGGTTAAGTTTTTGGGTGATGGCGATATTTATAATTATTAAAATTAAAGCTTGGAGGTTGGCACTCCGTCAATATTCATCAGCTTCGTCGTAAAAAATATGGAAAACATAATCAAGGTTAAAGAGCTAACCAAAATATATCAAGTGCCCCAAAAACAAAGCTTTTGGAAGAGTGTATTTTTCTCGAAAAATATACCTCTTGTAGCTGTAGATAAAATAAATTTTGAAATTGGTGAAGGAGAATCGGTAGCATTACTTGGTCCTAATGGGGCGGGAAAAACGACGACATTAAAAATGTTAACAGGACTTCTCTATCCTAGCTCGGGGGAGATAAATGTTTTGGGATATACTCCTACGGACAGAAAGAGAGAGTATCTGAAACAGATTGCCCTCGTAATGGGGAATAAAAATGGACTATCTTGGGACTTGTCGGCGCGACAAAGTTTTGGTCTGTTTAAAACAATTTATCAGATATCTGAGAAGGATTTTGATATGCGACTGAAGGAACTATCAGAATTACTAGATGCGGAAAAACAACTGGATACACCAATAAGAAAATTATCACTAGGACAAAGATTGAAAATGGAATTGATCGGAGCGATATTACACCGACCGAAACTGTTGTTTTTGGATGAGCCGACTATCGGACTGGATGTGGTATCGAAACGAAAAATTAGACACTTTTTGAGGTATTTACATGACAAAGAAAAAACAACCATAATTCTGACCAGTCATGAAATGGCGGATATAGAAATGGTTTCCGACAGGGTTGTTGTAATTAATCAGGGAAAAATTGTTTTTGATGACTCATTACAGAAACTTCTCCATAAATACCAGGATAAAAAGTATTTGACGGTGACATTTTACAAGATGGTAGCTGCTATGAAACTAAGAAAATTGGGAGAGGTAATCAGTAGTAAGGAGCTTTCTCACACTTTGGAAATTTCGAAAGAAAATCAGGGAAAAGTAATGGCATATTTAACAGATAATTTTGAGGTGGATGATATAGATGTCAAAAGTATTCCACTTGATGAAATAATTGAAGATTTGTTTAATAAAACAACATGAGAACTAACAAAAGAGTTGGAGCACTACTGAGAGAGGGTGGTGAGGTGTTGCCTACGAGGATGGTCCTTGTAGGTGCTTATTATTTGATGATGTTTAATGAAATTGATTGTAAGGTTGAACTATCTCATTTACCTTTTGAAAATTTACGATATCGGGATAGAACTGTCTTGATTCTGGGAAAAGACGGCAACGGAAAATTTATTCTTGGAGACAAGAAGGGATTTTACCCGGAGGGTATTGTGAGAATGATTGGTGGCGGAATTAACGACGGTGAAGATGTCCTTTCTGCAGCTATTAGAGAAACTGAAGAGGAGCTTGGTGTTAAGGAACCGGCTGATATATTTGTTCCACTGATTCAAGTAAACGTTGAGGGTACTTTTGAAGGGGAAAAGTTTACCCATACAGTATATGTTTATTTTCTACCACTCACCGACAAGCAACTAGTTTCGGGGGATGATGTGTCGGATGTGGTACGAATGAGCGAAAAAGAGTACCGCCAACTAGTTACAAACTATTTTGGATTATCCAGTGATAATTTCTTTGAGCACCCAGGTGGTAAATTCTCATGGGGAGATTATGGCAAGGTTTACGGCTTTATCCATGAGGTTGTGTTGGATGAAGTCTTGGAAAGGAATCTTTAGGCAACGGCCTTTTCGAGTCCGGTGATACGCTTCTTGTATTTGTCAGATGTTTTTATTAAGTAATCAATTTCTAACCCCTCTTTTTGATATTTAGGGATAATATATTCTTCAATAACCTGAACTATTCCTTGATAGATTGCTTTTTTCAAACTCATCTTGTCTTGCTCAGTCAACATAAGTTAAATATAGCAACTTTAACTCCGGTTATTTGTCTTCAAGGAGACTCCTTGAAGGTTTATAGATGGAGTGAGATTGCCATGGTTCGGATTACCGAAACCCTGCCTGCCGGCAGGCAGGTCGCAATGACGGGGTTTTATGGGTGGAGGTGGTGGAAGAGGGCGATGGCTTGGTCAAAGATAGCTTGACCGGTAATGCCCCAGCCAAGATATTTATTTATTTCTGTTTGGGGAACAAAGAGGCGTTCGTTGATGACATCGTGATCGGGGTCTGGTGTTTGAGGTAAAACCTCATCTACTTCGCAGTAATATCGGAGTTGATAAAAATCATCGTCACCGCGTTTGCTGGGATTAGGATTGTGGCCACCAGGAAATTGGACTCTTTGACCACCGAGCAAAATAGGATTTTTGACGGTAACATCCGCTTCTTCAATCAGTTCACGCCTGAGAGTTTCTTCGGCAGTCTCCCCTGATTCGACCGTACCTCCGGCCAAACACCAGTCGCAACCTTCTCGTCTCTGAATTAGCATGTTGCCGTTTTGATCAAATACTACTCCATAGATCTGGGTAAAGGGTTCATATTTGGAAATATCATCCCCTGGGTACCAGGTGAATTTGATCTTAGTACCTTCAAACTCAAGTGTGTTGCTGATTAAATTACTGGTATTCATGTGGTTATTATATTCGGTTCTGGTATATTCTTGTTATGGACTCAGAAATTTATGATAAACCAGTTACAGAATTTACTCATAGTGTTAAAGCTGAAAAAGGTCTGCGCGACGAAGCGGCCAGACTGGTTAGAGAGGACGGACTCTCGGAAAACGATGCTTTACTGGCTGCAGCTATGACGATGGATGGGGCAGGAGAAGGAGAGACTGTGGAATCGATGCAGACATGCCGGAATTTGTTTAAAGAAGCTGTCCCAGGGTTAACAACCGATGACATACCCTTTGCCAGAAACGATGAGTTCGCGAGAAGTCAATCCAAACGACACAAACAAGCGGAGCGAGGCGTTGATCTGGCCTCTATCTGGCTGACGCTATCAAGAATTCCAGAAGGGGGATTGGAAGTGGCCAATAAAATCGCCGAGACCGTAGACAGTGATGGAAAAACACTAAAAAGGTTCCAAAAAATTATATTTGTTTTAGCCGTTAAGGAAAGGTGGAGCGACGCAGAAGTTGTGAAATTTCTCAAAAAATTAATCGGGGAGGAAAAGTAATCTCAAAATTTAAGAATTTTTCATCCTATTGCAATTTCTTGATGGTGTCGCGGTAGCGGGCGGCGAGCTCGAAGTTCCAGGAGTTGGCGGCTTGGTTCATCATCTTTTTTAATTTTATTAGAAGTATCTTTTTCTTTTGGGGAGTGAGAGCTTCGGGATTGATATCGTCAATTTCGGTCCAGCCGTGTTCAGCTAATTCTTTGATGCGTGGAGCCGGGGATTGGCTTTCTTGTTTAAATAGGCGATCTCTAATGGGCTTGTTGATACCCTGAGGGGTGATTCCGTGGGCAGTGTTGTAATCCGTTTGAATTTTCCTCCGACGGAGAGTTTCGTCCATGGCGATTTTCATCGAGTCGGAGATGCGATCCGCATACAAATAGACTTCTCCGTTGACGTGTCGAGCGGCTCGACCCATGGTTTGGATGAGGGCGGTCGAAGTGCGTAAGAAACCTTCCTTGTCGGCATCCAGAATGGCCACCAGTGACACTTCCGGGAGATCAAGTCCTTCTCTTAAGAGGTTGATACCGACAAGACAATCGAAGTCCCCCAGACGGAGCTTGTCCAAAATGTCGGCTCGGTCCATGGTATGGATATCCGAATGCAGATATTCTACTTTTAGGTGATATTTTTCTTTGAGGTGATCAGAAAGATCTTCGGCCATTCTCTTGGTCATCGTGAGTATTAGAGTTCTTTCGCCTTTGACCTTTCTTTTGATGACTTCTTGGGTAAGGTGATCGATTTGACCTTTGGAGGAAAAAACCTGAATCTGTGGGTCCAGTAGTCCGGTGGGGCGAATAAGCTGCTCGGCAACTGTGGGGATCTTACTACTACGAGAAAGTGACAGTTCGTGTTCGGTAGGGGTGGCGGAACAGTAGAGTTTTATAGGAGTTCTGGATTGCCACTCGGTGTAGGTCAGAGGGCGATTGTCTTTGGCACTTGGAAGGCGAAAACCAAAGTTGATAAGATTTTCTTTGCGGGCTTGATCGCCGTTGTACATCCCTCTGACTTGAGGCAGAGAAATATGTGATTCGTCAATGACTGTGAGAAAACCTGGTTTATTAAACTTCTTGGCATTGTAATGAAAATACTCTAATAGAGAGTATGGGGCAGTACCGGGAACTCGTCCGTCAAAATAGCGAGAATAATTTTCGATTCCACTGACATAGCCAACTTCTTCGAGCATGGATAGATCGTAATTAACCTTTTGTTCTATCCGATGGGCTTCGATAATCTTCCCGGCTTCTTTGAATGTCTGAACTTGGAGCTGTAAATCCCGACGGATGTTGGCAATCGCATCACCCTGTGTTTTCGGATTTGTGATAAATAATTTGGCCGGATGAATAGTCAGAAAGCCGGTATTTTCCAAGTCTTCGTCGATGATGGGGGTGTAGTTATAGGGATCAAGAATCTCAATATTGGATAACGTATTTCCTTCGAAACTCATGGAGATAATAATGTCCTTGTAAGATGGGAAAAGCTGGACCGTGCTACCAACAGCTCTGTACATGCCGCGTGTCAATTCCGAGTTGGTGCGAGTGTACTGAAGGTCTGAGAGTCGCATGAGAACGGTATCTCGCGAGATAACTTGTCCCCGGGCTAAGGGCAAAAGGTTTATTTCTTGATCCAAGGGAGAACCGATGTTATAGATACAGGAAACAGAGGCGACCACAATACTATCCGGGCGAGACAAAAGATTGGCGGTGGTCGTCAGGCGGAATTTGTCGATTTCCGGATTGATGTCGGCTTCTTTTTCGATATAGGTATCGGTTTGAGGTATATACGCTTCCGGTTGATAGTAGTCGTAGTAAGACACAAAATAGGAAACGGCGTTGTGGGGAAAATAATCACGGAACTCCTGATAAAGCTGTGAAGCAAGGGTTTTGTTATGACACATGACTAAGGTTGGGAGCTGAGTTTTCTGGATGACGTTGGCTATGGTAAACGTCTTGCCACTACCGGTAACCCCGACTAAAGTTTGGTGGGGATTTTGTTGGTCGATAGAGATGGCCAGTTTTTCGATAGCATTAGGCTGGTCTCCGGTCGGGTGGTAGGTTGATTCGAGTTGAAAGTCCATGGCTAATGCTATTTTACTTTGGATGGAGTGAGATTGCCACGCCTGCCTGCCCTCCTACCGGCGGGCAGGTTGACATTTGGGTATTGTTTGGTAATAATGAATCTATGGTCGTAACACTATACAAAAGACAAAGACAGATCGTAGAGTTTATTTCTCAGTTTATCCAAAAGAATGGTTACTCCCCCACCCTTTCTGAAATAGCTCAAGCCATCGGAGTATCTTCTTTGGCTACCATTCACGAACATCTACAGGCATTGGAAAAGAAAGGAATCATAAGGAAGTTTGACGGGGTTATCCGAGGGATTGAGGTGGTGGATAGACCTAGTGTAGAGCTGGCATCCCTAGAACTCCCCATATTGGGTTACATTGCCGCCGG
>LCIE01000037.1:0-5840 GCA_001000865.1 Candidatus Collierbacteria bacterium GW2011_GWC2_44_18
GATGTCAACGGGTTCGAAAGACAAATCCCGGCCAACTCTCTTCGTGCCATCGCCGAAATCATGTCCTGGCCCGACATTATCCCCAATCATTAAGGCCTTGCGCTTTTACCCATAAAGTAGCTATAGTGATCTCATGTCAGTCGGAAACGAACCAACAGACCCATCACCCGAAACACCATCGGCTAGTAAATCGTACTTAGATATTGTTAGAGAAGCGAGTGCCTTTGATATTGAGTGGCTTTCAGACCATAGGCTTCAAGAGAGACAGAAGGTAATACTTACGGAACTTCCTCCGCCCAATGAACTTGCCAAAAAGATTGTTCAGGAAATAAGAAAGGCAAATGAAGACGGAAAAATCCACGCCCAGATAAATAAAACAACACACCAACCAAGCAATCCAAGGAATCTCACACGTTCAATATTATTCGAAATTCTATCTGAAAAAGAGGTATATTTATTTTTTTCCAAAAACCCTGAAGGGATTGAAACAGAAACCAGGACGGAATCAGAAGTAGAGAAAGCAATAACGGAATTCTTTAAACATCCACCCGTTAGAGATTTAGTAAACTCTCGAAAGACAGACTGTGTCAGTGTCAGGATGCTAAACGAGGATGAAAACTCCGGAGAATTTGTTTATTCAATGACCGACACTTACGAAATGAAGAGCTCTCGATTCTTGAACTACAGAGCCTTTCGGCAAATAACGGCGACCAGGAAATCGAACCAGAAATTCGTTGATGTATTAAACAATTTAGACACTAGAATGACCGACCATTTTGGTCTGACGAAATTAGGAAGAGGAAGGAAGAAAATGCGCATTGAACCGGATATGAGACAGAATCTAATTATGTGCCGAGATGTCGACACAACAAAAGCAGACAAACTGATACATCGAGCAGAACAATCAGATGGACAAACTAATCGTGACGGAGATTTTAGTGACTCAGACTATGCCGAATTCAAAGCCATACTCGAAGGTCGACACCCTACAATAAAAATTAAACTTTTGAAGTCTTCGTTTTCCGAAAAAGAACTTGACAAACTATACCGAGAAGTCTTACCCTTAGTGATGTCTATTTTAGAAATATAATAATATGGATACAACAAACACCCAAACCACATTACCCGAAGGCACCAATGCCGCCGTTACCAGCCTCTTCGCCATTGAGAACTTGATAAAGACCCACATTGCCCACATCGAGACGGTCAAGACTGAGTTGGGCAAACAAGCCGAAATGTTCAATGACGTCCTGAACAATGACACTGACTACAAGAAAGCCGCCGATGAAGGCAAGGAAGTAAACAAAAAAAAGGCCGAAGCTAAGCAAAACGTTCTCAAGTCTCCTTCGAACGCCTCTCTAAATCAAAAGATCAAAGATATGCGTCAAGAGCTCAAGGAGCTTAAGGGGGCACTCAGCAACTACCTTCAACAGTACCAGAAGATTGCTGATACAGATCAAATCGAAACCGAAGACGGTGAGGTCCGTCAGATACAGTACTCTGCCCATCTCATCAAACTCACCGGCAAGTTCTCCAAGTAGCAAACATACCCCATAGGGTGTATAATAGACAGGTTAAGCCCTGCAGCGGGCCTGCCTGCCGGCGAGGCAGGGTTTTTTAAATGTCAAAAGCTCAAAACAATTATGTTAAACACCAGAAACATCGCCGTTATTGCTCACGTTGACCACGGCAAAACAACCCTCATTGACGCTTTCATCAAACAGTCACATATTTTTCGTGATAACCAAGACGAAATGAATCAAACCACCCTTTTGGATAGTAACGTTCTGGAAAGAGAGCGGGGTATCACCATCTTGGCCAAAAATATTTCCGTCAACTATAAAGGCACCAAGATAAATATTATCGATACCCCTGGCCACTCCGATTTTTCGGGTGAAGTTGAGCGTACTCTAGGCATGGCCGATGGGGCTCTTCTCATCGTTGACGCGCAAGAAGGACCCATGCCGCAAACCCGCTTCGTTCTAAAAAGAGCTTTTGAGCTAAATCTCAAGGTCATCGTGGTCATCAACAAAATTGACAAACCCAACGCAGACATAACCAAGACAGTTCATCGGATCGGCAATCTCTTTCTGGAACTTGCGACTCAGGATGAACAGCTCGAATACCCCACACTATATTCCGTCAGTCGTACCGGCAAAGTCTTCGCTACTCCACCGGTTGATTTCAACCAAGAAGGCAGTGTCGTCCCCTTGCTCGACGAAATCATCAAATATATTCCGGCTCCAACCAATAGCCAAGAAGGCAGTTTCAAGATGCTTGCCTCCTCATTGGATTATGACTCTCATCTTGGTCGTATTGTGATAGGAAAAATTTTTCGAGGAACGGTTAAACCAGGCCAAAAGATTACCATCATTGGCGACACTGTCAAATCAGGGCAAATCGACAAAGTCTTTGTTTCCAACGGCCTTCACCGAGAAGAAGTCAAAGAAGCTTTCGCCGGCGACATCGTTGCCATTACCGGTATTCAAGAAATTAAGATAGGTCAAACGGTCTCAACTTCGGGTGACATTGAGCCACTTGCCTCCGCCAAGATCACCGAGCCGACCCTTCATGTCACTGTTGGACCCAACACTTCACCTCTTTCCGGTAGGGAAGGGGAGTTCACTACTGCCCGCCAGATTGAAGAGAGATTAGCTCGAGAACTGGAAACAAATCTCTCCCTCAAACTCCGAAAACTGGAAAACGGTAAATATGAAGTTTCAGGTAAGGGAGAGCTTCATCTTTCTGTTTTACTAGAAACGCTTCGCCGAGAAGGTTATGAGGTAGAAGTCGGCAAGCCGGAAGTCATTTACAAAGAGGTCAACGGGCAAAGGTGTGAGCCTTTCGAAGAGGTCAACATTGTCGTTCCTAATGATTATTTGGGCACTATTTCTCAGGAAATTGGCAAGCGTTTTGGACATCTGATCCGTATGGAACCAGTCACAGATCAAGAAACAGAGTTCGTTTATCGCATGCCCACCAGAGCCATTCTTGGCTTGCGCTCACTTCTATTAACGGCTACCAAGGGTACGGTCATCTTCAACAGTCAATTTATTGACTTCGAACCAGTCGGCCCAAACCTGCCCAAGATGCGTAGGGGTGTTCTTATAGCTACAAACTCAGGCGAGGCCCTTTCTTATGGCCTTCAGGCGGCTCAGGAACGTGGTCTTACCTTCGTTGAGCCAGGCGATTCGATATACGAAGGTCAGATTGTGGGCATGAACGCAAAGGTTGAGGATATCGAGATCAACGCTTGTAAGGGCAAACAGCTAACCAACATGCGCTCAAAGTCGTCTGATGGCGTCATTCAACTTGTTCCAGCTATCAAGTACTCACTTGAACAGTGTTTAGACTTCCTCGAGTCTGACGAACTTTTGGAAATCACGCCCAAGAACTTGAGGCTTCGTAAAAAATACCTGACCACCGTCGAACGCCGTCGCCACCGCGAAGAACTTAAAAACACATACTAGGTAAGTATTTTGATCTCCCTCAAGCCCTTGCCCAGTCCAGTACCTCATGATATACTACAAAGTGTATTAACAACACTTTGTACCTTAAAAGGAGAATCATGAAAATCCTAACCCTTAATCAAGCTAGTCTGATCACCAAATTAGCCGTGACTAAACTGGCTCAGTACCTAAAAAAAAACGGCCTTCATCATATTGTCCTCGGTATTTCTGGAGGTCTTGACTCAGCGGTAATGGCCGCCATCGGACTTAGAGCAATTAAATTACTGAAAACTCAGGGATATGAATGTGGTTACACTTTCGACTTTATCGGCATCGAAAGCAATCCCAACGATTTGAAAAAAGCCCGAATTCTAGCACAAGAATTGGGGTTCGAATTAAATGAGTATGACTACACCGACTGGTATCGTCAGTCTCCAATTCGACAAAACGAACACCATAACTCACCAAGACTCCGAGTGGCCAACGGCAATCTCAAATGTCGCATCCGCCTACTTCATCTTTATGACCGGGCCCAGCTCTTAGGTGGTATTGTTCTCGACACCGACGACCTATCTGAACTTCTCATGGGTTTCTGGACCAAACATGGTGACGTTGGTGACGTTAAAGTCATTCAATATCTCACCAAGGAAGAAGTCAGAGATCTCGGCGAAATTCTTGATATTCCGGCCGTCATTCTGGAGTCTGCTCCCGGTGATGGACTCGGTGTCACCGACACCAACCAAGCCAAAGATCAGCTCAAAATGGACTACTTAAAAACTGATTACGTCATGAGCCGTCTTATCGGAAGTGGCCTAGACTACAACGGCGAAACATCTCAGCTCTCGAGCCATTTTCTTGTTGGTGTTATCAACCAGATCGCCTCGGAAATACACGAACCCACCGAGAATGTCTTTCATGTCGCCAGACAATCACTCAAAACCGCCTTTAAACGCAAGTATGGCGACGATGTGGCTATTCTTCTCGAAGACCGTAAGGAGATGGGACTCCCGGAATTGGGATATTTATCTTTCAACGAGATCTATCTCGAAGCCATAACACGCTCGAATTAATTTTCCTCCTACCACCCGCAAGGGTGGTTTTTTCTGCTTTATGGTGCCGTACATGGTATATATAAATCCATGGTCCTAGATCAAAACTCGAAAACAATTATAAATAAATTAATGGCTACCGGATGGCAGTCATGGAGCACCTCCGCCAAAAGTTTCATAAGGTTTCCTTTCAATTATTTTCCTCCTAAAGCAAAGGAGCTATTTATTCCATCAAAAATCGTTCTTCCCATAAAGCTGAAAAAACCTGTCTTCGGCTGGTGTTCATGGTATATATTTGGTCGAAATATCAATGAAGGACGTATCTTGGGCCATGCTAAATGGATTGTCTATCAAAGAAAAAAATACAAACTACCCCTAGACACTGTATTAATCGACGATGGCTGGTGTCCTTGGGGAGATTGGCTCACGGAAAATAAAACGAAATTTCCCAACGGTTTAAAATCATTAGTCAATCGAATTTCACGGCTTCAGATTAAATCCGGTATTTGGATTGCCCCATTCTTGGTCGATCCCAAGTCCCAAGTTGCCTTAATGCATCCCGAGTGGCTCGCCCGCAAAAATGGAAGGCGGGTAGAGGGTCGAAATCTTACACCATGGGATCGATATTTCCCCCACAAGAAATGGCTGCTGGATATCACCAACCCAGAGGTCCAACAATACCTTGATGATTCCATTGATTACTTGCTCAACACATGTGGATTTAGTCTCATCAAGCTCGATTTTCTGTATAGTGTATTTTTTGATCCTCGTCTGTCAGGCAAACAAGCGCATGATTTTTTGAGAAACTTTCTAAAAAATATCCGTCGAAGATATCCTCATGTGTATACCATTGGTTGCGGCTGTCCGCTCCTCCCTGCTGTCGGAGTAGTAGACTCCATGAGAATCGGACCGGATACCTCTCCCGGACCCTCTCTAAATTTTTTGTTACCAAAATTTTTTAATCGATGGATTCTGAGCAAAAGGGTTTTACCTACCATCAGCAAGAGACTTTGGACCAAGCAAATATGGAATGTTGACACGGATGTCTTCGAGTGTCGATCAGAAATGGGATATACTGAAAAGGAACTTCTAACTTTTCAAAACATCATCAAAGATGGAAAAGGAAATGTCTTTTTGGGCGACGATTTGACCCGTTTGACAGCAGAAAGAATTCATAGATACATCATCCCCTTATTTAGGTAAAAGGGCATGCGACTATAGTTTTTTTGTGACTCGGGGAGGGGTCGTAGCCGACCTACTGCTTAGTAGGTTGAAGCTGTACTCAGCTGAAATCCCAAAGCGAAGCGAGGGACAGTCGCGTCATAAGCGACGAACAAATATT
>LCIE01000037.1:5862-9086 GCA_001000865.1 Candidatus Collierbacteria bacterium GW2011_GWC2_44_18
AAATCCCAAAGCGAAGCGAGGGACAGTCGCGTCATAAGCGACGAACAAATATTTTATATGTGACTCGGGGCGGACTCGGACCGCCGACCTACTGCTTAGAAGGCAGTCGCTCTATCCAGCTGAGCTACCGAGTCAGATGTGCCGGGGGCGGGAATCGGACCCGCACTCCTTTAGAGGGAACGGGATTTTAAGTCCCGCGTGGCTACCATTTCACCACCCCGGCCAAGACATGTTTATTTTAACTCAAAAATAAGCAAGATTTGTAGCATTCAACTGCAACGACGTAACAAAAACGCCCTATTAAGAGCGTTTAAAATCTACCACGATTGATGAAATACAGGGAAACCTCGCCCAACACTGCCGGGGCAGAGTTTCTTCCTATGTAGTTAGGGATAACTAACTTTGTTTCCTCCAAAGCTATTGAATGAATTCCTGCATGACAGGAGTGGCAGAGGCAAAATCCGTCATCCCTACGATCCAGGCTAATCACAGGAAAACCTCTAACGGGAAGAATTTTTCCCCTCATCTGGGACAATCTTGTCGGCGCACTTGTTACAATACACTTGGATGCATCGGAGTCCAACATAACCAGATGTAGCGTGTATATCGAATGTCCAGCAAAGGAAGCAGTGTGCTGTCCTTTAGGAACCTTCGAAACGTCCTTACCGCACATCTCGCAAATGTAGTTCGCTCGTGAACCGATCCGAATAAATATTGGGTTTGAATAGGGCACGATTAGCCTTCTCTCCGTCTCTTGTTAAGGTGTTTGGGGTTATTATACCAAAAACGACCGTATTTGACGATCTATGGGTCTGCCGATAGACTAGGGGGGACTTCATTTTGAGTGAGCGGGTGGTGGAATATGGCTCGGACGGGATTTAGGGAATTACACCAGATTGCGTTACAAATATCTATCCTTGAGAGCAAGAATCCAAATTACGGACAAATTATGGCGTAATGGGCCATTTTTAGCCTCAGCTCCAGCCACATGGTAGACCTATAACTTGACATATAACCCATATTATGATATAATCTATCGCATAAGGTTGGGAATCTCCCAACCCCCACATTAAACCGTTTTTCCATCTTTCATCTCAAGGAGAAAAGAATGAACAACAAGAAACTGCTCGTGATTGTCGCCATCCTCGTGCTCGGCACTCTGCTCCTTACCGCTTGCGGAACCCCCAATCCGATGACCAACACTGCGCTGGAATCAACTGGCAAGGTCTATGGTTTTTGGAATGGTCTCTGGGACGGAATGACCGCCATCTTTGCCTTCATCGGCAACCTGTTCGGCGGAAACTTCGGCGTCTATCAGGTGCACAACAACGGTAATTGGTATAACTTCGGCTTCATCCTCGGAATCGGCGGACCAATCTTCACTGCTTCCTCGGCTTCATCTCGCCGCAAGTAACTCTCTGCAACATACACCCCCCCAAGTAAGGAGAAATCTCCTCGCAAGGGGGGATTTTATTTGTTTACCTCACCTCATTAAACCTCACGGCGCATTCCCACGAACAGACTGCTTCCCCATTAGGACATGGCTTGCCACAAATTCGACACACTCCTGTTTTTACTTCCACAGACTCAGCTTTTCTCGCCTCTCTTGAACATTCCTTCGAGCAGAAAGTGGTGCCTCTGGTTGTGAAGGTATTTTGGCAAATAGGGCACTTGCGAACTTCACCTCCGAATTTGTAACGACAGTCTTTTGAGCAATACTGGCCTCCGTGACTCTCAAACAAGGCTCCACAGCCACGACACTTTACAGAGGTCTTTTCTTCCTCGACTTGTTCGCCTGAAAGTCTTCGCTTCTGTTTCTCTTCGCAAGCTGATGAACAAAAGCGTCCACTCCAGAACCCATCTCGTAGGCACTCACGGCAACTGCCCCAAGTCATAAGTTATTTAGCGTTTGGAGCCACTTTAACTAGAGGCTTTTTATCTCTTTGGCTTCCCTGTGGAATAGGCGCCTTATCGTGATCCTGTCCGATGAAGCGTTTTTCTAATCCTTTACTTTTTTTGTAAGTTTTCATAAATTTTAATTAATTACTAAATTGCCTATTTCGTCTTGGAGTCTTTGAAGCTGTAGCTCTTTGAGTTCTTTTGCTCGTTTCTTGTCTGCCTTAATCTGCTCAGCTATCTCTTTTTGTTGTTCAGCACTGCGCTCGTCCCAAGTGAGTGGACGACCACTTGTCTTCTGCTCGATGATTCTTCCTAGAGCCGTACCCTTGTCGTCATGGCCGAGTGGCGAAACGAATTGCGGTACTGTTCCGTTTTGGATCATTTCCTGTTCGTTCGCTCTGTCTTCTAACTTTTGCCAAGCCAAACTGTCTGCCATGCGGCTTGCTATTTGATCCATTGTTTGTGGGCTTTTCCATTTCCCAACTGATGATGTTCTCATACTATTTTCTCCTTTTGTTATTTTGTAATTTGGTAACTCCCGAAGCCATCCTTCGGGCTTTTAAGTCCGAATGTCCTTTAGCTTTTAATTCAGCTACTTTTCTTAGAAAAGAAGCTCCTGTTCCTTGTGGTCCTGGTCTGTATGTCATTTTGTTTATTTTTTAATTGTTAAAATCGTTTGTTACCTGCTTTGCTTCCCTCACCTGGTAGGGGGACTTTTGAGAACTGAGAGACACTGATCTTGCTTCTCATAAAGTCATCAATTGCCTGCTCATAAGCGGAACCAGTAAACTTTGGAGTTTTTACTTCCAGTTTCGGAGTAGAAAGTGGCTTAACATTTATTGCACTGACTTTTGGCGCCTTGAAAGAGGATGCTTTGAGTTTAGGTGCACCACCAAATGACTTCACGGCTCCACGTGGCTTCTTACCACCACTTCCATAACCGTCGTATGTGGGTAACAAGCTCAGTCCAAGTTCCATACGCTGGCTATTTTTGAATGCGGCGTTAGCTGTAAAATATTCCTGTAATTCAGGGTGTTTTGCCATAAAGCGAGTTTTTTCACCAGTCCCATTTGGTAGGGCAAAATATTGGTTGATGAGTCCTTTTAATTCTGGGGTTTGCTTTGGTGCGCCGTTATCCTCCATAAATCCTGCGAACTTACCAGACGCTTGAAGCCAAGTGTAAAAAGCGTCACGTTTCACATAATAGTTTTGAATCCAGTCATTATTTGCCTGAATCATCTTTGATCTTTCAGGGTCTCCAGGTAAAAGAATTCTTAGAGTCTCAATAACCTTTTGTTGTTGAGGGCTCAAGAGGTAGTAGGGCG
>LCIE01000038.1 GCA_001000865.1 Candidatus Collierbacteria bacterium GW2011_GWC2_44_18
ACCATCGCAGTCATCGCTCTGATCTTCATGTTGATTCGTAAGTTAGCAGGCTATGCCTACGGCACATTCATTCTGTTCACCTGCTGCACCGGGATCCTATCTCCCTCCGCGCAAGCGGAGGGCTTTTTAATGCTAAAATCTCCTTATCCTATCTCAACGGAGGTTCTTTACAATGCCCGTTAACTGGCCCCCCGAACGTCATGAGGACGACTTTACTCATCGTGAGGATTTTTCAGGCGAATTTCGTGACCACTATCATCGCAAACCGAATTCGGAAGATATTGAACCAGCTCCCGGAACAAAACCAGTGAAATCCATCGAAACCGAACCCACTCCCGAAACGAAACTGGAAAAACAACCGAAGTTCAACTGGGTCGCATTTATCGTGATGATCATTTTGATCGGTGTCGCCCTGCTCGTTGGCATACTTATCCCCGGCATACTCGATGAGTATATCGCCATGTTCATAATCACCACTTTGTATGGATTTGCCCAAGCCCACGGATTCAAAACCCCCAAGAAATAACCTCACCCTTCCCCGCCACCTGGCGGGGATTTTTTACTTCGCACCGATAACTATCTTTCCAGATATCTCGTCCTTCAAAACCTCCAGAGCTTTATCAACCTGATTGTCGGCCAACGGATTTTTCTCGTCTCGTACAAACTCAACTTTGACATCCGGCTCCAGACCAATTTTATGAATGTTCTTGCCTGACGGTAACAGCCATTCGGCAATGGTAACATGAAGAGAGGACCCATCACTGAAGTCCTCCGGTTCCTGAACCGTACCCTTGCCAAAACTCTTTTCACCCACTAGTTTGGTCCCCAATCTCTCCCTCAGAGCCCCGGCTAAAATCTCAGCGGCACTTGCCGATCCACCATTTACCAAAACTACTAGAGGCATTCCAATCAGTCTGCCCTCTCTATCTACATTAGAAACCTCTGTTCTATTTCTATCCTTTTGTTTAACGATCACCCCGTCAGCAATAAACTCACTTCCCAAATCTATGGCTCTTTGCAAATAACCACCAGGATTATTTCTCAAATCCAATATTATTCCTTTGATGTTTTTATTCTTGACTTCAGAGACTATTTTCTCCCATTCAGGCAAGGTTTTCTCACCAAATTTATTGACACGTATCAAAGCCACCTTCCCACTATCCAGCCACTCCAACTCTGTCGACGGTACATTAATCACGTCTCTAACCAGGGTCACTTCTCTTGATTTTTTCTCTGACTCTCTAAAAATAGTAAGTGTTACCGGCGTTCCTTTTTCACCACGAATAAGGTCCACCGCATCTTCCACTTTCATGCCACTGGTATCTTTAGAAATATTCTTTTTTTCGTCGGTTATTTTAAGGATGAAGTCTCCAGCCTTGATACCCGCTTTGAATGCCGGCGTATCCTTCAGCGGAGTCATTACAGCCAAGGTATTATCGATAAACCCTAGTTGGATACCCACTCCGCCAAACTCACCCTGCAGATCTTCTTTGCTTCTGGCGTTCTCCACCGGAGGGAAGAAGGACGTATACGGGTCGCCAAGAGATGCTGTCATACCCTCCGCCGCCCCATACATCAGTTTCTTACTATCGATATCTTCCGGCTTGAGATAGTTCTTCTTTAGCTGAATTAGTACATCATTCATCACCCTCGTATCTACCATTTCGGTGCCACTATACTGTTTCGAGGTTTCGTAGACACCCACCCTATATCCGGCATAACCAATCGCCGCTACTATAATAATACCGAGTAGATACTGTCTTACGACGTTAATTTTCATGGGCAGAGAATATTGGTAAATACTAATTAAGCCTTGTCGGTAAACGGCAAAAGAGCTAGATGTCTTGCGCGTTTAATGGCACGGGCCAATCTCAATTGATGTTTTTCACAAACACCGGTCGTCCAGCGGGAAACGATTCTCTTTTTGGGAGAAATACCGACCGCTAGAGACTCTAGATCAAAGTAAACCAGCTCCGCCTTCTTCACACAGAAAGGACAAGGTTTATTTGACTTTCTAATTTTCTTTTTTTGAATCATATTCTTTGTTTATTTTAAATTAAAATGGGATCTCGTCGTTAACATCCTTGGAGCTTCCCTTAGCATCAGCTGAAAACACTTCTTCAGCGGGAGATACTTGCTCTGTCTTTGATGGCTCTACTACAGGCATGTAATTCGGTTCATAACCACCAGAAGAACTTTTGGGTGTGTTTAAGGCAATCATTTCTTCAATCACCACCTCGGTTACTTGTCGATCACTCCCGTCCTGTGTTTTCCACTGTCTCGTCTGGAGCCTACCCTCGACAAAAGCCTTCTGACCCTTAACCAATAGTTGACTGCAAAGCTCTCCCAATTTACCCCAGGCCACAATCCTATGAAACTCGACCCCTTCTTGTTTTTGACCAGAAGAATCCGTCCATTCACGGTTGGTTGCCAGCCCGAAAGTACAGATAGCAGTGCCTTGCGGAGTGTATTTCAATTCCGGGTCTCGGGTAAGATTTCCAATCAAAGTAACTCTATTTAGACTTCTTGTGCTCATTGCGCTTTATTTAATCCTAATCAATAAAAATCTTAGCATTTTGTCATCCATCTGCAAATCTTTTTCCAACAGCTGAGTTGCCTCCGAAGTGCCTTCGATGATGAGTCTTAGATAATAGCCTCGACTTTGCTTTTTAATCTCGTATGCCATAGTCTTCGTTCCCCATTTATCCACTTCAATCACCTTGAGAGAGCGTTTCTTGCACTTCTCGGTAATTTGCTTATCAGCTCCTAGATCATTCTCGGAGGATGGATAGATGACAACGAGCTCGTACTTGTTTACGACGCCCATGGACGACCTGCCCGCCGAATTGGAGGGTTTTGGTTCGGTTGTCTTTGTCTTTTTCACAAATTTTTTGTTTATTAACTTGGCTATTTTACTACAAACCGAGAGCTTCTGCCCAAGCGCCTTCCCCGCACACCGGCTTGACAAATTACTTACTACCCTATAGAATATACAAGTTCGCATCTTGGTACATTAAGGAAAAAAACCATGTCTGAAAGCCGTAGAACCTTCTTCACGTTCCTATCCATTGCTGGCACCTTCCTTTTTCTCATTCTGATGGGTATCACCAAATCAGCCTTCCTTGTTGGCCCCACCATTGGCCTTTTCTTTTCCGCTCTCGCTCTGTCCTCCTACGCACTCAACGTGGATGGTCCAGGAGGGATTGGGGGAACGGTGGATTATCATCCTGACCCGACCGGATCAAAAACCAAAAAATGGTTACTGACCATTTGGTCATCTGTAGTTGCCATAATCATTGTACTCAAAACAACCGGCTGGACTGTAATTCCACAACTGACGATCGCAAATCCTTCTCTCTGGATTCCGATTTTCATTATTCTTATAATATTCGGACTCTTCGGATTCAGACGCTAATTCGTCGCCTACCCGCCTCTATGAAGGCGGGGCTTTTTTTGCCAAAAAATGCGCCTCCCGAAGGAGGCGCAAAGACATACAAAACTTCAAATACCGAAAATCGCGCCACCGGACAAAATCGCTAAGAGTAGTACAAAGATGATATCTCCGCAAACGATCATCAAGGTATATAGGAGAATCTCGCTCCATTCCTTGTAAGCCGGGTGGTATTGATTCCAAATATAGACGGCCGAGGCAAACGCCACCAGATAACACAGGGCTCCTATCAGCCAAGGTACGATGCCTACAAAAACTGCCAGCCAGGGTATGAGTACAAAAACCACCAGCTGGACGCCAAGCGCCAAGTATGTCTTCTTGTTTTCAATGGACATTGATCCTCCAAAACTGGTATCGGATTGTTACTAAACGGCCAGCAGGAATATTCCGCCCAGAACCAATCCTAAGCCAAGCATCATGAGGGAAAGATTCAATCCTATAAACCCCAAAACACTTGAGTATTCATTTCGGTCGACTTTTTCCTTGGACTGATAGCGGGAAGTGGCAATAATTAAGAGTGCAGAGACCACACCCATCAGAAATGAAGGAAGTCCAGAGATAATCACACCGAAAATCAGAATCAAGATATTCAGTACGAAACAAACCACCGAAGCAATTACGACATTATTGTTCATTTACTCTCCTCAGAACCAAATTTTAGGGTACTTAGCAGCACCATTCTTACGTGCCTGGATATTACTACAAATCCACCTCAAAGTCAAGCTATGGGGTATCATTTAGGCTCCGATCATAAACTCGACTACGTCTCCATCTCTCACCAGATACTCCTTACCCTCAAACCTAACCTTCCCCTTCTCCGACGCTTCTTTCCACCCACCATTGGCCACGAATTGGTCGTAGACACAAACCTTAGCTTTGATAAACTTCTTTTCAAAGTCGGTGTGGATGACCGAGGCTGCCTGAGGTGCTTTGGTGCCTTTTGATACAGTCCAAGCTCTACTTTCAGTCACTCCCGTGGTTAGAAAACTAATCAGCCCCAGGGTAGTGTAGGCTTTCCGAATGAGCTTATCCAAACCAGACTCCCCTATCCCCAGCTCTTTCATGTAAGCCTTACCGTCCTCTTCCGACAAGCTCGACAACTCCGACTCAATCTTTGCACAAATATACAACCCTCCATCTGTCATTCCGGGCTCAGACCCGGAATCCATCTGGATTCTTTTATCGTCTTCACTCACATTAAACACCTTAATCTCCTTCTTCATCGTCAACAAAAACAAATCCCTCGCCAACTCAACTTCCTCACCTACGAGGAGAGTCCTTGAAGGTCGACCGGTATTAAATCCGTCGTAAAGCTTCTCCACCAAAGCCCTTTTCTTCTCAAAGCCTTTTTGCTTTAAGTCTTTGCTTTCTCGAGATTTTATTATTGTTTCCAGATCTTTCAGAATTAACTCTGTTTCAATTACTTCATAGTCAGTTTTGGGGTCAACACCCTGCCTGCCGGCAGGCAGGTCCCCTTCTCTTGCCCAAACAATATCAGGATCATCAAAATCTCTTAGTACCTGAAGGATGACATCCACATCACGAATATGTGTCAAAAACTTGTTCCCCAACCCAGCTCCAGTAGCCGCCCCGGCCACCAATCCGGCAATATCTACAAATTCCACCGTTGCCGGCACAATTTTGACACTTTTGGATATTTCGCCCAGCACCTTAAGTCTTTTATCTGGCACTTCCACGATGCCCACATTTGGCTCAATCGTCGCAAAAGGATAATTGGCTACCAAAGCCTGCTGTCTTTTTAACAGCGCATTAAACAGGGTCGACTTCCCCACATTTGGTAACCCCACAATTCCTACTTTTAGCATACTGTCCCAACTTTTGACTAAACTCTGGCAAGTATCCTCTCACTTCCACCTCCCCAGAGCCATTGATAATAACTTTCTCGATTATATCGTGAATTGTGTCTTTCCTGTCTTCAACTCCCATTTCCATCAACACTTCTTTTGCATAAGCACACAACTTATCAACCTCATCCGTACTCAACACCTTATCTACTTTATGGTTCTGGTCGGCTTTTTCTATT